>NZ_JBXAWK010000048.1:0-51215 GCF_057291755.1 Kitasatospora sp. UYEF31 | reverse complement strand
AACCTGGTCGGTGAACACCAGGGAGGGCTTGCGGCCGGCACCCGCCGCGCGGCGGCGTGCCCCACCGCGCTGGTCGTGGAGGCGTCCTTCGCGGCAGGCGGTCCACGGGTCGGCCAACTCGGCGATCAAGCATGCGAGTTGTTGACGCGGCAGGCCGGTGAAGACAGGATGGGTGAGGGCCGCGCGGGCCCAGTTGATCGTCACACATCACAAGCTCGCGCGGCTCTTGTCGTTGGCGCAGGAAAACGCCTCAACCGTTATTCAGACCCAGGTCGTTACGCGGACGACGTACACAACAACGCCGGCGCGAGAGCCGTGATCACAAGGGGACAGTCACTGATGCGAGCAGACGATTCCGGCGGGCCCAGCGGGTCCACCGGTGACCTGACGATGCAGATCGCCGGCATGGAGCTGCTCGTGGCAGACCTCAAGCGCGTCCTCGGCGACCTCGCCGCCGGGGCCGGCCCCGGGAGCGGCGGGAAACTCGCCGCGGCCACCTTCGGGAACGGGTTCATCGAGGCATCCGTCATCCACGACGCGACAAACCGCGCGCGCGACGCTGTCGCCCAGCTGATCGGGCGGCTCCAGCAGCAGATCGACGCCATGCAGTTGACGATCAAGTTGACGACACGTCAGGCGACCGGTGCGGACGAAGACGCCGCCGCCCGCTTCATCCGGTTGTACCGGACCGACCATGCCGCCGCGCAGCGCTGATCCGCGACCGGTGAGGAGAGACAGATGACCGACTTTGACGCCTATTCCCATGAGCAACTGCTCAGTATGGTCAACGGGACCAGTCCGGACCTCGTCCGCAGTGCCGTCGCCCGGCTGCAGGCCGCGGCCGTAGCCGTCAGAGCGGCCCACCACGCGCTGAAGTCAGCGACCGGGTCTGGTCAGGAGAGCTGGCAGGGCAAGTCCGCTGACGCCTTCCAGGGCTGGTCGGGGCAGTTGCTGACCGCGACTTCGGTCCTGGCGGCCTATGTCGACGGCGTACGGAAGCACCTGGACGACGCGCAGATCGCCCTCGCAGCGGTCAGGATGCCGCCGGTGCCCGCAGGTGCCCTGGCCGCGAAGGCCGATCCGTACACCGCGTCGAAGATCCCCGAGAGCACCGCCTGGGCCCACCCGGGCGCGGCCGCCGAAGTAGACGTCACGCGGAACCTGGCGATCGCTCAGCTGAACAGCGCCCGGCTTGAGGCCGCGGACCAGCTGCACCGGCTGGCGAGCAGCTACAGCGTCATCGGGGAGGGCCTCGCCGCGCTGCCCGAGCCGAAGTTCCCGGACATGCCGGATGTGGCGGGCGTCGTGCCCCTGTCGGTGCGGTCCGGGTCCGGTTCGGCCGGCCCGTACGGCGGGTCGGGCGCTTCCGGCTCTTCGGGCCGTGGTCGTACGGTCGTCCCCCTGTCGGGCGGCGGGCTGCCGGGCGGCGGTCAGCCGGGGTCCGGTTTCAGCGCGTCGTCGCCCGACGGAGGTCCGGGCGGCGGTGCGGTGACGCCGGGCGGCTTCGGGGAATCCGGTGGTACGGGTGCGCCCCCGGTCCCCCGGGGCACTGACCTCCTCGGCACCGGCGGCCTGGTCGCCGCACCGTCGACGGGCATTCCACTGAGTGGTTCCGGCACCGGCGGGGCAGGCCCCGGGCCTGCGGGCCCGGGGCCCGCGGCGGGCGGCCCGGTGCCGGGTGGCGGCGCGTTCCCCGGCCTGGGCGGTGGCGTTCCGGCCGGTGTCGGTCCGGCCGGCGGCGGTCGTAGCGGCGGCGGTGCCACCGGTGGGGCGGGCGGGCGCCGGCCGGGACTGGCCGGCGTGCCCGGCGGAGCGGCCCCCGGCAGCGGGAACCCCCGTACCGGATCCGGTTCTTCGGGTTTGTCCGGCGGGACGGCCCGCCCGGGGCGCGCCGCCGGCGGCGCGGTCGCGGAAGGCGGCAACGGCGGTCGCGGCATGGCTCCGGGTATGCCCGGCGGCGCGGGCGGGGCGGGCGGTGGTCCCGGATCTCCGGGTGGCGCACGCGGCGGACCGCGACTGTCCCGGACGTCCGGCGGGTCGGTCGGTGCGCCGAACGGCTCCGGGGCGGGCGGCGCTGCCGCGCGGCCCTTCTCCGCGGGCGGGTCGGGTCTCCGCTCCGGGACACCCGGCGGGGCTGCTTCCGGCCCCGGTGCGGCAGGTGGCAGTCAGACAGCCGGTGGGCGCTCCGCGTTCGGTGGTGTGCCCGGCGGCGGGGGCCAGTCCGCGCGGGAGGAGTCCGGACGCCGCAGTCGTGCCGACTATCTGCGGGAAGACGAGGAGACCTGGCAGGAGGGCGGCGGGACCGTACCGCCGGTGATCAGCTGAGGGTTGACCTGGACCGGCCGGCGCTCCGGTGCTCTCCCCGCGATATACGCGAAGAGAGCACCGGAGCCTGTGCGCCGGAGTACCCGTGCTGCGGCGGCCGGGTCAGGTGAGTGAAGCCGCCTGGATCTTCTCGACCTGTTTCTTCACCAGTTCTTCGGCCGGGAGTGCGACACCGGTGCCTCTGGGTTCGGCGTACGCGAATTCGATCAGGGTCGCGCCGACGCGGGTGACGATGTACTCCGTGGTCAGCTGCAGTGCCTGCGTTCCGGTGCTCTGCGGTCCGGTGGTGGTGAGTCTGACCGCGACCGAGACGTCCCCGTACTTCGGCACCTGGACCGCCGACGCCTTGTAGGTGGCTTTGCCGTCGGCACTCGTGCCGGTGAACGTGGCACAGGTCTTCAGCGCTCCGCTGCCCCTGTCGACGATCGCCTGCGCCTGCGCGGGCTGGAACGACGCCATCACCAGCCCTGTGATGCCGTTCGGTTTCCGGTCGTCGTTGATGGCGTACGAGGCGCTGCCGGCCGGCCGTACCGCACCACCGTTCACGGCCAGGAGCTCCATCAGCGGCTGGCACTTCGGGTCGTCGGCCTTCGGCGTGGGGCCGTCCGGGACGTCACTGATGGTGTACGCCGCAGGGACGTCCTTGTCGGTGAGCGCGACGGTCTGCAACTGGTCCCGGGTGAAGACCTTGCCGCCCGGGCCGACCGATCCCGGGCGGATCGATCCTGACTGGGCACTGGGTGAGGCTGAGGCCGACGCGCTGGCGTCGGCCTTCTTGCCGAGTGCGTCGCAGGACGCGACCAGGGCCAGAAGCGGAACGGCGGCGACGGCGATTCCCTTGCGGTACGGACTGCGCACGGGTTCCTCCAGGGGTCTGCGGAGGCGCTTACTCCCCCACGTGGAATGGAGTGTGTGGACCGCCCGGCGGTTCCCGGCGCGGTGTCAGATGCCTGTTCCCGCGCCTGTGCCGTGCCGGCGGGCGCGGGCGTCACGCAGGACGAACGCCCCGCTGACGAGGATCAGCGCGGCACCGAGGCCGATGCCTATGACGGCGGTGCCGGTCCTACGGTCCTTCTCGGCGCGGGTGGGGCCGAAGGACAGCGGCTCGACGTACACCGGCGGCTGGGCCCGCTGTACCACCGGGTCCTCCACCGGGGCCTGGCCCGGGGTGGTTTCGACGCCCAGCGCCTTGACCGGGTCGACCACACCCCAGCCGGTGCCCGTCGTCCTCCCCCGTACGGTCCGCTGCGCGCTCTGCTCGATCGCGGTGACGACCTGGGCCGGGGTCCAGTCCGGGTGGGCGGCGCGGACGAGGGCGGCGACACCGGCCACGTACGGGGCGGAGAAGGATGTGCCGCTGGTGGCGCAGTGCCCGCCCTTCGGCACTGTGGACCACATGTCCACGCCCGGGGCTATGACCCCGACGTAGTCCTTGTTCTGCGAGAACGCGGCGCGCTCGTTGTTGCGGTCGGAGGCGCCGACTGCCAGGACACCCGGCAGCTTCGCCGGCCAGGTGTCGGTGTTGTCCTTGTCCCCGGTGTTGCCCGCCGCGGCGACGATCAGCACGCCGGCCCCGGTGGCCCGCTCGACCGACTGCCGGAGCCTCGGCGGCTCCTGTGCGGTCTCGGCAGCCTGGGAGATGTTGATGATCCTGGCCTTCTGGTCGACGGCGTAGTCGATCGCGTCGGCGAGGGTGCTGGTGTTGCCCTTGTTGGGGCCGTCGCCGTCGTTCTGCCGGACGGGGAGGATCTGCGCGTCCACGGCCAGCCCGGTGAACCCGGTTTCTATCTTCGGCCGGACGGTGTCCCCGGGGCGGGCGGCGATGATGCCGGCGGCCATGGTCCCGTGGCCGACGAGGTCGGTGCGGCCCCTGGTGTCGGGCAGCGGCTTGCCGTCCGGGCCCTTGGCGTCCGGCGGGAGGATGTCCCTGCCGTCGACGACCGCGGCGGTGAGCTGCGGGTTGACGGGGTCGACACCCGAGTCGATGACCGCGACCAGGACCGGCTTCCCGGTCTTGGCGTCCTTGCCCGTGGACTTCAGCCACAGCTGGTCGAGCAGGACCCGTTGCAGCGCCCAGGGCTTCCCCGCCAGGGGCTTGCCGCCGAACTCGCAGCTGCCGTCCGCCAGCAGGCGCAGCCCGCCCGGCGGTGGCGCGGCGGCCACGGCACCGGCGGTGCCGGCGGGCAGGAGCGCGCCGAGTGCCAGGGCGGACGCCGCCAGACGTCGTCCCGTACGGGTGTGACGACCATTCACTTCTGCTGCCACCGTGTCACGTCGTGCCGGGGAGGTCCTGATTCCCAGGCCGGCTCGGATATGGGCCTCTGCTCGGATACGGGCCTGTGAGGGGGGCCGGTGACCGGACGGGCCTGCGGGCGTCCGGACGGGCCTGCGGGCGGACGGCGGCAGGGGAGGCGGACATGTGCGCATCCCCCTCCCCCGGAGCGCCGTACGCGCGCCGGCCGGGGTCAGCCCCAGACGCTGGCGGCCTTTCCCTCGGTCGACCGGTAGAGCTCAGCGGTGTCGTGCAGCGCGCGGGTGATCTGCGTGAGCAGGTCACTCAGTGCCTGCGCGTCGGTGTCCCAGCCGCGCTGGACCTGGGCGTAGCCCTGCTGGGCGTCACCCTCCCAGCTGCTGGCGATCTTGTCGGCGCCGCTCTTGACGTCGCGCAGCTGCTGCTGGATCTGACCGTTGATGCCGTTGACTTCCTGGCTGGCACCTTCGATGGTCGCGTAACTGACTTTGATGGGCACACCCATGACAACTCCTGGAGATCGGAACCTGCGGTGATGGACGGGCCCGCTTGCGCGCGGCCCACAGTGGCCTGACCAGCCAGTCTCAGCCGAGCGTCGACGTGATGTTGCTGATCCGCGACGCCTGCGCGGTTTCGGCCTCGCGGTAGCTACCGCCCACCGATTCCATCGCCTGGCCGATGTCGTCCAGCCGGGTGTTGATCTTGCGCATCACTTGCTGGACGCGCTCCTGCAGCGTGTCGAACGACTTCGCCGCGTCACCCTGCCAGCCGGCCTGGATGCCGTCGACCATCGTCTGCATCTTGCCGATCTCAGAGTTGATCTGCCCCTGCACCACGTCGATCTGACGTGCGAACTGCCGGATTTCTTCTGGCGTTGCCTTGTACCCCGACATGATCCACCGTCCCCGTAAGACAGAACTGCGTACGTACTGGCCTGCCCTCGCCCCCGTGGAGCCCGCGCCGACCAACATCATCGGATGATGTCCCAGGCACCCTATCCGCTGACCTGGGCGACCCCAAGCGCGTACCGGACATTGGTTACCGATCCTTGATGTTCGCCGAGGCGCCCGGGACACCCGCCCGGCGCACGCCCGCCCCACTGGCCCGCGGAGCCTTCCAGGGACACTCCCGGGCATTCCCCCGCGCACGGGAACACACGTACGCCGTAATGGTTCTGGCGCACCGTCAGCCCCGCGGGTCCCCCCGTACAAGATCTATGAACCCTGCGGCTTCTTCGCGTCGAGCGCGCTGAGCGACGGTCCCCGCTGCACCAGTTCGGACCACTCCCGCGGGACCGCCTGCGGGCGTACCCCCTGGTAGCCCAGGCGCAGTTGCGCATCGCTCTCCCCGTTCGGCCCTGGCTGCGGCGCCGGTTTCCCGGGCTCGGACGCCTCGTTGGGGATCAGGTAGCGCAGCCCCGAGTCGGTGACCAGGTAGACGGGTCCGCCACCGTTGGGACTCGTCACTTCCCGGTACAGCGCACCGGTGCCCGGAGTTACGTACACCCCGCCCATGCCGTCGACCATGTCGGTCGGTAGGCGCGTAGTGGCGCTCTGCACAGTGCGCGGGACTTCACCGTCGTACGTGCCGGTGAATGTATTGCACACCACAGCCCGCGGCTCTGCGGCGTCGGCCTGGTTGACCACGGCAGGCGGCTGGGTGGGCCAGCCGTACTCCTCGTGGTAGAGCGCTCCCTGGCGGACCTTGTCGCCGTACTCGCCCATGCTGACCGGCAGCGCGGCGCGTTTGCCGCCGCCGTACACCTTCTCCGCGTCGGGATGGTTGAGCAGCAGGAGCGCGACCAGCCGGCTGACGGGGACCAGGCCTTCCTTGGTGACCACGTACTCCTGCTGGTCGGCCGCGCTCTCCGCGCGCAGGATCAGACCGATCTTGTTGTGCCCCGGGTCCAGGCCCGGGGCCACCTTCCCGTAGTCCGGCGGTGTGACGGCCGCGTACGTGATCTGCCCGCCGTCCCGCAGGGTGCCCAGCCAGGAGTCGCTGACCGGCTGCGGCTTGGCGACCGTCAGGCCGAGCGCGCCGAAGACCTCATTGGCGACGACGGAGTAGCGGCGGCCGTTCTGCACCAGGTAGCGGGTCTTGGCGCCCGTGAAAGCCTGGACGTAGAGAACCTGGTCGTTCTGCAGTACGCCCAGGGTGGGGGCGACGCCGACGAACGCGCTGCGCTGCGGTTCCGCGAGCAGGTCACGCTGGGTGCTGCCGGCCTTGACCGGCGGCTGCTCGCACACCGTCCAGGCTTTGCCCTTCTTCACGTCGGAGGCGGGCGGCAGTCGGTCGGGGGCGTTCGGGATGCCCAGCGGGGCCCCGTGGTCGACGCTGTTGACGACCTTCTCCGGGACCAGGTTGACCTTGAAGCCGCCCGGGTCGAGGAGGAGTCGGCCCGACGCGATGTTGAGCACCGGGTGCAACTGCCCCTTGCCGCCGTCGGCGTTGTCGAGGTAGACGTAGCGGCTGGCCGAGTCGCGGCCGACGATCAGGCTGCTCTTGTCCTTCCACTTCGCCGGCGTGCCCGGCTTTATGAGGCCGAACACCCCGATGCCGGTGGCGATCAGCGCGCCGATGACCAGACCGGGCACGACCGCCTTGAACGGACGTGGGGCGTTCTCCTCGCTGGTGCCCAGTGGTTCGGGCTGGAGGAAGTTCGCCACCATCCGGCGGCGCGCGAACATGTACGCCTCGAGTTGGTCACGACGCGATGCCATCGTTCTCCCCGTGGTTGACCGTGTTGTGCTGCCACCGCCCCGTGCGGTCGGCCCCTGTGCCGGTACGCGTGTCGGTGCGCATGCCGGTATGTGTGAACAGTGCGCGTCTGAGTACGCGTCCGAAGTACACGTCTGAGCGCGCGGGGCGGACGAGGCGGGTGCCCGGCGGACGTTCTATCACCTGCGCACCGCCCGGGGCGACGTCTTGATCCCGTGCCGTACGGTACGGGGTGCCGCAGTAGGCTGCGGCACCCGGCCGCTCCGGCCGCTCCGGCCGGGCCGGCACGGGCCGGTGGGACCGGCTCTGTTGACGCCTGTCGACGCTGGTTGAAGCTTGTTTGACGCTTGATCTGTAGTTCGCTTGAGGTTGGTTCAGGTTTGCTTGAGGTTGATTCGGGTTCGCCTGAAGCTGTTTCAGGTTTGCTTGAGGTTGATTCGGGTTCGCCTGAAGCTGTTTCAGGTTTGCTTGAGGTTGATTCAAGTTCGCTTGAAGTCCGTTGAAGAAGAGCGACCGTCAGTCGGGCACCGCCGCGCAAAGGGCGGTACCGCGCCGGGAGCCGCTGTGCGGCGGGACCCGGCACCGGCCGCTCCAAGCCGTACGCACACGGGGGGATCACGCACACGTGGCTGCACCGGCGTCCACCAGCACCCAGCAGAACCCGCAACGCCCGGACCGCAGGAGGCCCGACCGGAACCGGCGGCGCGGAACGCGTCCCGTCCCGCCCACACCGGCGGCCGGCCTTGCCGACGTCCCCGGGCCGGTCGGCGCCGCGCTGCGGGCCCAGCCCCGCCCCGGGCGGATCGGGGTGCTGCTCGTCCAGCAACTGGTCCTCGTCCAACTCGCCGTACTCCTGGTGGCGTTGCCGCTCGCTGTCGGTCCGGGCTGGCTGACGGCCCCGGGCGGTGCCGTCGCGGTGCTCCTGCTCGCGGCCGCGCTCGGCCGCTGGCGCGGACGGTGGCTGGTGGAGTGGCCGCGGATCCTGATCGGCTACCGGGCCAGGGGACGTGGGCGGCGCCGGCCCGTGCCCGGGGGTCCGCCCGGTTCCGCGGGTTCCGGTTCTTCGGGGCCCGGCGGCTCTTCGTCGGCTGGTTCTTCGCCGGCTTCCGGCTCTCCCCGGTCCTCCCGCGGTTCGTCGGCCGCCCGGTCTTCGTCGTCGGGTTCCCCGCCGTCAGGCCCCAGTTCGTCCGGTACGGATCCGTACGGCGGCCTGGTGTCCGGTGCGAGTGCTTTCGACACGACCGCTCCGGGTTCCTCCCCGCACAGTGCTCCGAGTGGCCAGAACGGACAGGGCGACCAGAGCGGGCGGCCCGGCGCCGACACTGACCGTGCGCTGGGCCCCGTGCTCGAGTGCGCGCCCGAACTGACGACCTGTTCGTTCACCGACCGGGACCGGCGCGGCATAGGGATGGTCGGCGACGGCACGTTCCTCACCGCGCTGCTGCTGGTCGCGGCGCGCGACGAGCCGCTGCGCCCCGCGCGGGCCCGGCATCCGCTGCCGCTGGAGACCGTCGTGGACGCCCTGACAGTGGACGATGTGGTGCTCGCTTCAGCGCAGATCGTGCAGCACACCCAGCCCGCCCCGGCCACGCACCTGCCCGAAGAGGCGCTGGCCGCCCGCGCCTACCGCCAGCTCGTGGAGCAGTTGGGGGACAGGACGGCCCCCGGTCTGCGGCTGACCTGGATCGCTCTGCGGCTTGAACCCGAACGCTGCCCGAACGCGGTCGCCGCCCGGGGCGGCGGCCTGGCCGGCGCGCAGCGCTCGTTGCTGCGCGCGGTCAATCAGCTCGCGGGCCGGCTCGGCGAAGCCGGCTTCACCGCACGGCCGCTGACCGAGGACGAAGTGGTTCAGGCGCTGGCGACCTCGTGCAGCGTCAACCCGTTGAGCGCGGGGCGGCAGCAGCAGTCCGGCCGTACCCCGCGGCGCACCGCCGAGACGCGGCAGGGGTGGCGCTGCGACGACCGCTGGCACACCACCTACTGGGCGGCGCACTGGCCGCAGCTGACGTCGACCGGAACACCCGACCTGATCAGCGCGCTGACCGCCACACCGGCCCTGGCCACGACCTACAGCCTGACGGTGACCCAGGGTTCCGGCGATTCGGTGGGCCTGTCCTCGCACGTCCGGGTCGCGGCCCGGTCGGCGAACGAACTGACCCGGGTCACCCGGCAACTGGAGCAGCGGGCCAGGGCGTCCAAGGTCGGCCTGGTACGGCTCGACTTCGAACAGCAGCCAGGACTGCTGGCCACGCTGCCCTTGGGAGGCGCACTGTGAGCACCACCACGTCCGGGGGGCGCCGCCGGGCCGTTCCGGCTGACTCCGCCGCGCCGGACGCCGTCCCGCGCTCCCGGGCCCGTCGCCTGCGCCGCGTATTCGGCCTGGCCGGTCCGCGGCACGACCGGCACGTCCTGACCCGGGCCCAACTCCCGGCACTGGCCCTGCCGGTGAGCGACGACGGCATCATCGTGGGCACCGACCAGAACGGTGACCCCGCGGTGCTCGGCCTGTTCCGCCCCGAGCCGTACGGGATCGCGTTCGTCGGCGGGGCCTACGTGACACAGCTCATCGCGCTGCGGGCGGCGGCGATCGGCGCCCGGGTCGTGATCGAGTCGGGGCGGCCGCACCTGTGGTCGGCGATGGCGCAGGCGGCCGGCGGGGCGCAGCAGGCGGTCACCGTGCACGGCGTGGGCCGGCTGGGCCCGCAGGGACCGAGCGCGGGCAGCCCCGTGCTGGTGATCCGGGACTGCGGGGCCCGGCCGCCGCGCAACCGGCTGGCTCCGTCCGCGTGGCAGACGACGTTGACGCTGCTTCCCTTCCTCGACCCGCGGCTGGCGTCGCGCCACCTTGGCACGGGGCTGGTGGGACTGCAGCGGGTGTCTCCGGTGGAGGCCCAGGCCGCTACCCGTGTGATGGGGATGGACAATCAGGACGAGCAGTCGTTGCCGTCCCTGGGCGACGAACTGACGCTGTGGTGTACGCGACGTTCGCGGCGTTACGTGATGCTCAATCCGACGCCGCTTGAGGTCGGGCTGTTGGGTGCGCCGCGCCGGATGGACTGACCATCGGTCCGTCCGTCCGTCATGCGGTGTACGGAGTGACCATCCGCCCCGTGACCCGCTGATTGACTGTCCGTCACACGACCCGCCGGGCGACCATCCGCCCTGCGGCCCATTGGATGACTATCCATCACATGACATACGGCGCGGGCGACTTCAAGTGATTTGTCCGAACGGATTCCCCTCCGACGCTTGGTCACCTATCGCACCGGTCCGGTCACACAGGGCGAATCATGCGGCAGCCCTGGTCAGGTCGGGGGAATCATTAACTACGCTGTGGGCCCTTAGCCGGTCACGCTTCCGGCGGCGGGTGGCGCAGGGGGGCGCATTCCGTAGGGACGGCGGGACAGCGGGATGACGGGAACCTGGATCCGTGGCACCGGGGGGCCACGGACGGGCCCGGCTCCGGACGATCGGAAGGACCTTGAGGGTGAGCAGCGAGCAGGACCACGGGGACATCGAAGCGACGGGCCAGGAGGAGGAAGAAGAATGGTCCGGGCCTGACTTCACCATGCCGTCGTGGTACCACGAGACGCCCGGCGCTCCGGGCTCCGGGGGCACGGGGCCTGGCGGTGCGGGACACGACGGCGCGGGACACGACGGCGCGGGGCCCGGTAATGCGGGCTCCGGCAATGCGGCGTCCGGCGGCGTGGGCTCTGGTGACGGATTGTCCGGCAACAGCGTCTCCGGCTACGCGTTGTCCGGCAATGGAGAACCCGACGGTTCGGAGGCTTCGGGACCAGGGGCTGGCGGCGCGGCGGCCCAGGGTTCAGGACCTGACGGTACGGAACGCCCCGGTGGCCCCGGCCCTGCGGACCGGCTTGCGGACAGACCTTCGCGACCGCCGGCTTCCGGGATCACGCCGGAGGCCGCCGACCAGTACCTGTCGGGCGGCTACCCGGCGGGCGGGACTGACCAGAGTGGCCCGCAGGAGTCCGCGGGTTGGTCCACGCTTGCGGACGGTTCCTTCCCGGTGCCGTCGAACACTCCCGGCGCCGGCACGGCTGCCATGCCCGAGGCCTGGTCCCACGACCCGTCGCAGCCTCCGCACGCGGCACCCGGTGCCGTCTCGCACCACGACGGCAGCCTGCACGGACACTGGGGCGAGGTCGCTGGGAACTCCGGTCTGCCCGAGCCGGACTCCGCGGAGGAAGCCGGGATGTTCCGGCTACCGCCGTACACGACCGACGGTCACGGAGTGGTTTTCGCTTCGGGGTTCGACGTTGAGGTGGCCGGGCAGCGGGCCGTCGGGGACGACGGGTCCGGGTCGGCCGGTGCACTGGTTGAGGTGCCGGACCACGGACCGGGTCAGGTTCCGGTTTCAGGTCAGGTTCAGGGCCAGGGCCAGGGCCAGGGACCGGGACCGGGTCACGTTCCGGTTTCAGGTCAGGTTCCGGACCAGGGCCAGGGCGGAGCATCAGAGCTGGATCAGGGCCAGGCTCCGATGCCGGTGCCCACTCCGGTTCCGGGCGAAGTTTCGGCTTTGGTTTCCGGACAGGTGCCCGCTCCGGATCCGACTTCGGATCAGGCGCGGGTTCCGGCCCCGGCCGCTGAGAACCAGGCGTACGACGGTTCCGGAGTTGCTGTCTCCAGCGACGCCTCCCCCGCCCCGTACTTCTCCGGAGCGGACGCCCCGGTCCACGCCGCGCCGACGGTGAACGAGTCACCTGCCGGCATGGCTCCGGACGGGCACGGCCGCTCCGTGCAGCGTGCGGAATCCGCGCCCGGGGCCGATGGCGCTCTGCATCCCGCCGCCGGGGAGCAGTACCCGGCACAGCAGCCGGAGCAGCCCGCGGGGCACGGCACGGGGCAGCCCACGGGACAGTTTGTGGAGCACACGACCGGTCAGGTCACTGAGCAGGCGGCAGAGCAGTCCGACGACGCCCCGGCTCCAGACCTGACTCAGGCCCCTACCCCGGCCCCTACCCCGGCTCCAAGCCCGGCTCCAAGCCCGGCTCCAGACCTGGCTCAAGCCCCGGCCCCAGCTCTGAACCTGGCCCCGGTCCCGAACCCGGACCAGATCCCGAACCCGGACCAGATCCCCGTTCAGGCTTCGAATCGCGCCTCGGCGGACGACTCCCCCCTCCCGCCCCGTGCACAGCCACACGGGGCGGCCCACCAGCCCGTCAGTGATTGGCCGGTGCCGACGGAGGGTGCCCCGCCGCGGCCGTCCGTCCCCCCACGGCCGAGCACTCCGACGGCTTCCCCGGGCAGCGACGTCCGGACGTGGATGCAGCAGACCTTCGGCGCACAGGGCCCGGACGGTTTCGCTTCCCCGACACCCATGTACAACGCGGGCGGCGGCCAGCCGCCGGGGTACCCCGCCTATCCGGCCGCGCAGCAGCCCGGTCAACAGCCCGCGCAGCCTCCGTACCCGCAGGCGCCCCAGGAGGTGTCGGCTGCCACACCGCCCCCGGTGCCGCCGTTCGGGACTCCGGCCGCAGGACTGGAGGCCCAGCAGCCCGTGCCGTACCCGCCCTCCCAGAACCCGTACCCGGGTGCCCATCCCGGCCAGTACCCCGCGCCGGGTGTGTCCGGGAACGCGTCCGGGAGTGCCGGGCAGGGCCAGCAGTTCCAGTCCGGCCAGCCGCAGGCGCCGTACGGGGCACAGATCCCTTATCCTCCGCAGGGTCATGTCCCTCAGGACCACGCTGGGGCGGGCCACGGCCCGGAGAGCCACAATCCGCAGGGGCAGGCTTCCCAGTACCAGGTGCCGGACCCGCGCTCCCCGCAGGCCGCACCCGGCAACGCCCCGGACTCCGCCGCCGTTCCTTCCGCAGCCCGGCAGACCCCCGGCGACGGTCTGCCCGGGGCTGTCCAGCAGCATCCGACCCCGCCGGGCTACCCGGTCGTCCAGCCTCCCCCGCCGCAGGGTCCGCCCGCACAGCAGGCTCCTCCGGCCCCGGGCCGAGCGGCCCGGCAGCCGGACGGGGCCCTGCCTCCGGCGTACCAGCCCCCTCCTGGCCCGCCCAACCAGGCGGCACAGCCCGAGACCGCCCAGCACCAGGATCCGCAGCACCAGGCCCCACAGCACGGGGCCCCGCGCAGTCCGGCGCCCCAGAACCAGGACCGGCACGACCAGCCGCCGTACGGCGCCCCATACGACTCCGCGTACAACCCGGGCCAGCACTCCGCCGCGCCGCCCGCGTACACCCAGCAGCCCCACACGCCCGTCTCCGGCAGTCAGTCGTCCGCGCCGACCTCCTGGGGTCCGGGCGCGAACGAGACCCCGCAGCGGACCGTCGGCGGCGCGCCGCTGGGTTACACCGCCGCAGTGGAACTGACCTCTGACCGCCTGCTGCGGCAGAAACCCCAGAGCAAGCGCACGGGGCCGCGGTTCAAGCTCGGGGGGAAGGCCGCCGAGGCCAAGCGCCAGGAGCGCCTTGAGCGCATTCGTACGCCCGTCATGGGGTGCTACCGGATCGCGGTGATCAGTCTCAAGGGCGGCGTGGGCAAGACCACGACCACCACCGCGCTCGGGTCCACGCTGGCCACCGAGCGCCAGGACCGGGTCATCGCGATCGACGCGAACCCGGACGCCGGAACACTCGGCCGCCGGGTGAAGCGGGAGACCGGGGCCACGATCCGCGACCTGGTGACCGCCATGCCGCACCTGCACAGCTACATGGACATCCGCCGGTTCACCTCACAGGCGTCCAGTGGTCTGGAGATCCTCGCCAACGACGTGGACCCCGCTGTGTCGACCACGTTCAACGACGCTGACTACCGGCAGGTGATCGACGTCCTGGGCAAGCAGTACCCGATCGTCCTCACCGACTCCGGCACGGGTCTGCTCTACAGCGCGATGCGCGGGGTCCTGGACCTGGCGCACCAGCTGATCGTCGTCTCGACACCGAGCGTGGACGGGGCGACCAGCGCCTCGACCACGCTGGACTGGCTCGTCGCCCACGGCTACGCGGACCTGGTCCAGCGCAGTATCACGGTCATCTCCGGGGTGCGCGAGACCGGCAAGACGGTCAAGACCGAGGACATCGTGGCGCACTTCGAGACCCGCTGCCGCGCGGTGGTCGTGGTGCCGTTCGACGAGCACCTGGCCGCCGGCGCCGAGGTCGACCTCGACATGATGAAGCCGAAGACGCGCGAGTCGTACTACGAGCTGTCCTCGCTGGTCGCCGAGGACTTCGGGCGCACCCAGGGGGCGCAGATGCCATGGGATCAGCCGGGTGCCCAGCAGTCGTACGGACATCAGCAGCCGAGGGCCCAGCAGCCCTACGGACAGCAGTCGGCGTACGGGCAGCAGCAGACCCCGGGTCAGGGCCCGTACGGGCAGCAGCAGATCCCGGGTCAGGGCCCGTACGGCCAGCAGGGCCAACAGCAAGGCTGGGGACAGCAGTCCGGCACGGGGCAGCCCTGGGGTAGTCCCGCACCGCAGAATCCGGCACCGCAGAACCAGTCGCCGCAGAACCAGTCCCCGCAGAACCCCGCGCACCAGACCCCCGCCCCCCAGGGCCACCAGCAGCAGCCCGCAGCGCCCCCCGGGCAGCCCTGGGGGCCCCCTGCGGGGCAGCCGTACCAGACACCCGGCCAGGGCTGGCCGCAGCAACAGCAGCCCCAGCAGCCACGCCCCCCGCAGGACCAGGGTCAGCACCAGCCCCCGGACCAGACCCCGGACCAGGGCCGGGACCAGGGCCGGGACCACCGGCCCGGACAGTCCTGGCCCCAATACCCGCCGCAATCCGGGAACCAGTCGGGGAATCAGTCCAGCGACCAGTCCGGAACCTGAACGGAGCTGCCCCAGAGTCAGCCCCGGAGCCTGAACGGAGCTGCCCCGGACCCGCTGGCCCGGGGCGTCACAGCAACAAAGCCCCCTACCGCCCGTAACAAGGCGGTAGGGGGCTTTTCAGCGGTCCCACATCCAGCTGTCCCACACCCGGCGGTGACCCCGTACAGGAGCGCCCGAAGTTCAGGCCTCGTCGGCGGTGGCCGCGTCGTCCGCGTCCACCAGCTCACGCGCGGTCTTCACATCCACCGCCATGCGTTCGAGCAGCGCCCCGATGGTCTCGAACTTCTCCATGCCGCGCAGGTAGGCCAGGAACTCCACCGCGGCGTGCATCCCGTACAGGTCGAGGTCGGTCCGGTCGATCGCGTACGCCTCGACGGTCCGCTCGGTGCCGTCGAAGGTGGGGTTGGTGCCCACCGAGATGCCCGCGGGCATCCGCTCCCCGTCGATGACCAGCCAGCCGGCGTACACGCCGTCCGCGGGGATCGCCGTGTACGGCAGGGTCTCCACGTTGGCGGTGGGGTAGCCCATCTCCCGGCCGCGCTGGGCCCCGCGGACGACGACGCCTTCGACCCGGTGCGGGCGGCCGAGGATCTCGCGGGCGCCGACCACGTCGCCCGCGGCGACCCTGGCCCGTACCTCCGTGGACGAGTACACGGTGTCCCCTTCGCCGTACAGTTCCGGCTCCACCACGGTGAAGTCGTAGTTGGTGCCGAGTGCGGTGAGCAGTTGCACGTCACCGGAGGCGCGGTGCCCGAAGCGGAAACTGCGGCCCTCGACGACGACGGCCGCGCGCAGTGCGTCGACCAGCACTCTGGTGACGAACTCCAGCGCGGACAGGCGGGAGAACTCCAGCGTGAACGGCAGGACGAGCAGCGCGTCCACGCCGAATGCTTCGAGGAGTCCGGCCCGTCGGTGGTGCGGGGTCAGCATGGGCGGGTGGCTGCCGGGGCGGACGACCTCGCTGGGGTGCGGGTCGAAGGTCACCAGTACGGATTTCAGGCCGCGGTCGCGGGCGATGTCCACCGCGGTGGCGATGACCCGCTGGTGCCCTTGGTGCACCCCGTCGAACGAACCGATGGTGACGACGGTGCGCCCCCAGTCGGAGGGGACGTCCTCCAAGCCCCGCCAGCGCTGCACCGTGACCGCTCCTGCTTGTGTTCGGGATCCTCTTGCGACGTTCGCAGGACTAAGACTGCCATGCGCCGCGGTCCGGGCTTGATCGGGTGTCCCGCCGACGGCCCCGTGCGCTGCGGCACGGGGCCTGGCATCCGCCCCGTACGCCACCGCACGGAACTGAGCGTCAGATCCGTACGCGCCACCACACGGAGCCGGACGTCAGCCCTGTACGCCGTGGCACGGAGGCCCCGGTAGCACCTCCGCGCACCACAGCACGGGGCCCGCGCCAGCCCCACGTGCGGCCGGCGGGATAACGCGTACAACTGCTCCTACACGAACACCGCGATCGGCTGGGCCCGCCCGTCCTTGTTCTCCACCAGGGCGAGGAACCGGCCGTCCGGGTCGAACACGCCGACCGGCCCGGGGCCCTGTCCGTCAGCTTTGAGGCGTCCGCCGTGTGCGACCGACCCGGCCTCTTCGGCGGTGACGTCGCGGCGGGGGAAGGCCGCCGCGACGGCTTCGGAGATCGGCAGGATCGGGCAGACCCCGTCGGCCTCCTTGGCGGCTTCGAGCTGTCCGAGCGTCTGAGCGCCAATGACGTCGTAGGGACCGACCCGGGTACGGCGCAGTGCGGTGAGGTGTCCGCCGACCCCGAGGTCCGCGCCGAGGTCACGGGCCAGGGCCCGGATGTACGTGCCGGAAGAGCAGGTCACGGTGGCGTCGATGTCGACAAAGCCACCTTCGACTTGCCGTACGTCGTGCACGTCGAACTGCGAGACCGTCACGGGGCGCGCCGGGATCTCGACGTCCTCGCCGTCCCGGACACGCTTGTACGACCGCTCCCCGTTGATCTTGATGGCTGAGACCTTGGACGGCGACTGCATGATGTCGCCGGTCAGTTTCGCGACGCCCGCGTCGATCGCCTCGCGGGTGACCGCCGAGGCGTCAGCCGTGGTGGTCACCTCCCCCTCGGCGTCGTCGGTGATGGTGTTCTGGCCGAGCCGGATGGTCGTCTCGTACGTCTTCGTGGTCAGCGCGAGGTGTCCGAGCAGCCGGGTGGCCTTCTCCACACCGATCACCAGGACGCCGGTGGCCATCGGGTCCAGGGTGCCCGCGTGGCCGACCTTGCGGGTGCCGGCGATGCGCCGCATCCGGCTGACGACGTCGTGCGAGGTCATCCCGGCGGGCTTGTCGACGATGACGAGACCGTCGGGCGGGGTCGGGCCGGCGTTGCGTCGCGGCTTGCTCATGCGTACAAAACCTTCAGTCGTTCTTGATGAGCGCACTGTCGAGCAGTGCGCGGAAGTCTTCGACGGTCTCCTCGACCGTGCCGTGCGCGGTGAACCCGGCGGCGTACAAGTGTCCGCCGCCGCCCATCGCCCCGCACACCTGTCCGAGGTCGACCAGGCCCTTGGAACGGGACGAGGCGCACCATTCGCCCTCGTCGTCCTCCTTGAGCACCAGGGCCACTTCGGCTTCGGAGCTCTTGCGCACCTGGTCGATGATGCCTTCGACCTCGTCGAGCGCTACACCGTGGGCCGCCCGGTCGGCCCGACGGACGACGGTCCAGACCAGGCCGAGGCCGCCGGCCGCCGTACGGTCGAGTTGTGCGGCGCCGAGCGCCGCCGCCAGGACCTTCAGGTAGCCGAAGGACGCGGTGTCCCACAGTGCCCGGGAGATCAGGTCGTGCCGGATGCCGGTGGCCAGGAGCCGGGACGCGAACAGGTGGGTCCGCGCGGTGGTCCCGGTGTACTTGAACGACCCGGTGTCGGTGGTCAGGCCCGTGTACAGCGCGGTGGCGATGTCAGCCGTCAGCTCACCGCCGAGGCGGCGGATCAGTTCGTCCGCGAGCACCGCCGTGGCCGGAGCCGCCGGGTCGATCAGGTGGTGGGTGCCGAACCTGGTGTTCGAAGCGTGGTGGTCGACCACGACGAGCGTACGGGCCGCAGCCGCCTTCGCCTGCAGCAGTCCGAGCCGCTGCGCGCTGGCCGCGTCGAACACCAGCATGAGGTCGGGGGCCTGCGGCACGTCGGTGGGCGGCACCAGGAGGTCCTGTCCGGGCAGGAACCCGAGCGAGACCGGCACCGTGAGCGGGTCGTCCCCGAAAGAGACGAATGCCGTACGGCCGAGCTGCCGCAACGCGATTCCCACGGCGAGCGCGGAACCCAGCGCGTCCCCGTCGGGGCTCACATGTGCGATCAGGTAGACGGTCTCGGCCGCTTCGACAAGACCCACGACCTCGCCCCAGGCGTCCTCGCCCGGGGCACCGGGCGGGGCTGCCCGGCCGTCTCCGGCTGCTGTGGCTGTGGCTGTGGCTGTGCTGACCGTGGTGGGCTCGAACGCCCCGCCGGACTGTGTGCCCACTGCCGCTCCGTCCCTGAGAGCCGACCCGCGTCGCTGCCGTACGCGACCGGGCGGTGGCCTGACCCGCCCCGCCGCGGGGCGGCCGCCGCCCGGGGCTTCCGGACGGCCGCCGTCACGACGGGGACTTCAAGCCCTCAGCCGACGTCGTCGCCTTCTTCGTCGGCCTTGGGCGTCTTGTACGCGTCTTCACCACCGGCGTACTGGGCACCGGCGGCGGTAGAGCGTACCGCTTCATCGGCCTGCTGTGCCCGGAGCAGCAGATCGTCGATGTGCCGCACGTTGTCCTGCACGAAGTCGGCGATGAACACCAGGGTGGGCGTGAACTTCACACCCGTCTGGCGTCCGACCTCGCTGCGCAGGACGCCCTTGGCGCTCTCCAGCGCCGCTGCGCTCGCCTCGCGGTCCGCGTCGTCGCCGAGGACCGTGTAGAACACGGTGGCGTCACGCAGGTCGCCGGTCACCTTGGCGCCGGTGACGGTCACGAAGCCGAGCCTCGGGTCCTTGACCCGGCGCTCCAGCGTCTCGGCGACCACGACCTGGATGCGCTCGGCCAGTTTGCGCGCCCGCGCGTTGTCCACCATGGGGTCCTCCTGGGATATCGCTGGTTTTGTGCCTGTGTGCAGGCTGCGCGGTCGTCCGTGCGTTCGTACTGGTTGTACAAGCCGTCGCACGGGCCGCGCAAAGGGGAATCAGTGCAAAAGGGGATCAGTCTTCGTCGCCGTACACCCGGCGATGTGTGCTGAGCAGTTCGAGTTCGGGCCTTCCGGCCACCGCCCGTTCGCATACGTCGAGTACCTCGGCGCAGCGCTGCTCGGTCGCGGAGACCACCGCGATCCCGATGAGGGAGCGGCGGTGGAGGTCCTGGTGGTCCACTTCGGCGACGGCGACCGCGTTGCGGCGCTGCAGATCCGCGAGGATCGGCCGGAGCAGTGAACGCTTCTCTTTCAGCGAGTGCACGTCGCCGAAGAGGAGGTCGAGAGTCAGAGTCCCGACGAACATTGGCATCGCGGGCTGGGCGCCCGATGGCCATGAGGGCGGCTGGTGGGCCGCCACTGGGGGGTCCGACGCACAGGTTGTGTGCCGGTGTTGTCCGGTTGTCCTCCGTACGGCGTCTTCTTTTCCTTCGTGACGCCGGCGTCGGAAACCGTCAGCCGATCGTACGGGTGTACGCCGTTCGGCACGGCCCGCTTACGCGGGCCGGGATGAACCGGGTCAGCCGAACGAGCCGGTTGGTTGAACGGGCGTGACCGCCCGGCGGGAAACCCGCCGGGCGGTCACGTCATCGTCCGGGATTACTGCGGTCAGGCGCGGGCCTTCTCGCGGATCTCGAACGTCTCGAGCTTGTCCTCGACCTTGATGTCGTTGAACGAGCCGAGGTTGATACCGCACTCGAAGCCCTCGCGGACCTCGGTCGCGTCGTCCTTCTCACGGCGCAGACCCTCGATGTTGAGGTTGTCCGCCACCACTGCGCCACCACGGATGATGCGCGCCTTGGTGTTCCGCTTGATGGTGCCGCTGGTGACCATGCAACCCGCGATGTTGCCGAGCTTGGACGAGCGGAAGACCGCGCGGATCTCCGCCGTACCGAGCTGGACTTCTTCGAACTCGGGCTTGAGCATGCCCTTGAGCGCTGCTTCGATCTCTTCGATCGCCTGGTAGATGACCGAGTAGTACCGGACATCCACGCCTTCGCGGTCGGCCAGCGTGCGGGCCCGTCCTTCGGGGCGCACGTTGAAGCCGATGATGATCGCGTCGGACGCCATCGCCAGGTTGACGTTGGTCTCGGTGACAGCACCGACACCGCGGTCGACGATGCGCAGTTCGACCTCGTCGCCGACGTCGAGCTGGAGGAGCGCGTCCTCCAGGGCCTCGACGGAACCGGAGACGTCACCCTTGAGGATGAGGTTGAGCTGCTGGAGCTGACCGTCCTTGAGGGCCTTGTCCAGGTCCTCGAGCGAGATGCGCTTCTGGCGGCGGGCCAGGGCTGCGTTGCGCTCGCGGGCGGCGCGCTTCTCGGCGATCTGACGCGCGGTGCGTTCCTCGTCGACGACGAGGAAGTTGTCACCGGCGCCGGGCACCGTGGTGAGACCGAGCAGCATGACCGGGCGGGACGGGTCCGCCTCGGTGATGTTGTTGCCGTTCTCGTCCAGCATGGCGCGGACTCGTCCGTAGGACTCGCCGACCACGATGGCGTCGCCGATGTGCAGCGTGCCGCGCTGGACCAGGACGGTCGCGATCGGACCGCGCCCCTTGTCGAGGTGCGCCTCGATGGCGATGCCCTCGGCGTGCTGGTGCGGGTTGGCGTACAGCTCGAGTGCCGCATCGGCCGTGAGGATGACGGCTTCGAGCAGCTGCTCGATGCCGAGACCCTGCTTGGCGGAGATGTCGACGAACATCGTGTCGCCGCCGTACTCCTCAGCCACGAGACCGTATTCGGTGAGCTGACCGCGGACCTTCGTCGCGTCGGCGCCCTCCTTGTCGATCTTGTTGACCGCGACCACGATCGGCACGCCGGCCGCCTGCGCGTGGTTGAGCGCCTCGATCGTCTGCGGCTTGACACCGTCGTCCGCCGCCACCACGAGGATCGCGATGTCGGTGGACTTGGCACCACGTGCACGCATGGCGGTGAACGCCTCGTGACCGGGTGTGTCGATGAGCGTGATGCGACGCTCTTCGCCGTTGACGTCCGTGGTGACCTGGTACGCACCGATGTGCTGGGTGATGCCGCCGGCTTCACCCTCGATGACGTTGGTCTTGCGGATCGCGTCGAGGAGACGGGTCTTACCGTGGTCGACGTGACCCATGACGGTGACGACCGGCGGCCGGGCCACCATCTCGTCCTCGTCGCCCTCGTTCTCGCCCCACTCGAGGTCGAAGGACGCGAGCAGGTCGCGGTCCTCCTCCTCCGGGCTGACGATCTGGATCTCCCAGTCGAGCTCGGTACCGAGCTCGCGCAGTTCCTCGTCGGACGCCGACTGCGTGGCAGTGAGCATCTTGCCGAGGTGGAACATCACGGTCACCAGCGAGGCCGGGATCGCGTTGATCTTGTCGGCGAAGTCGGTGAGCGAAGCGCCGCGCGACAGGCGGACGATCTGTCCGTTGCCGTGCGGAACGTTCACGCCGCCGATTGCCGGGGCCTGCATGTTGTCGAACTCTTGACGACGCTGGCGCTTCGACTTGCGAGCGCGGCCCGGACGTCCGCCCGGACGACCGAACGCACCCTGCGTGCCACCGCGCGCACCGGGGCGACCGCCACCGGGGCGACCGGCGAAGCCGCCGGGACGCGGACCGCCGCCACCGCCGCCACCGGGACCGGCCGGACGGCCGGCGAAGCCGCCGCCGCCACTACCGGGACGACCGGCACCGGCACCGCCGCCGGGACGACCCGCGCCGCCACCGGCACCGCCGGGACGACCGGGGCCACCCGGACGCGCGCCGGGGCCACCACGGCCACCGGTCGCCGCCGGACGGTTGGGCATCATGCCCGGGTTGGGACGGGGACCGCCCGCACCCGCGCCGCCACCCGGACGGGGAGGCATGCTGCCGGGGGCCGGACGGGGACCGCCGGCGCCGGCGCCCGCACCCTGGGGGCGCGGAGCACCGGGACCGCCGGGGCCCGAAGGACGCGGGGCACCGGGACGCGGGGCGCCGCCGGGGCCCGCCGCGGCACCGCCGGGGCGCGGGGCGCCACGGTCGGGACCACCCGGACGGGGCATGCCCGTGCTGCCTGAGGTGAAGGGGTTGTTGCCCGGACGCGGGCCGGCCGGACGGGCCGGACGGTCACCGGCGGGACGCGGTGCGCCCTGACCGGGGCCGCCCGCGCGGGCCGGACGGTCGCCACCCGGCGCGGGGCGGTCGCCCTGCGCCGGACGGGCCGGACGGTCACCGGCGGGACGCGGTGCGCCGGGCGCGGGGCGGTCGCCCTGCGCCGGACGGGCCGGACGCTCGCCGCCGGGGCGCGGAGCGCCCTGGCCGGGGGCACCCGGACGGACCGGGCGGTCACCGGTCGGACGCGCGGCCGGAGCCGGACGCTCGGCGGGGGCGGCCGGAGCCTGCGCCACCGGGGCCGGTGCTGCCTGGGCCTGCACGACCGGGGCCACGGGGGCCACCGGTGCCGCCGGAGCCGGCTTGGCCGGACCCGGACGCGGACCGGGCTTGACCGACGGACGGGCTGCTGCCGGTCCGGGGGTCGGCCGCGGGCCGGCCGCGGGGGCGGTGGTCGCCGCACCCGTGGTGTCGCCACCCGCTGCGGGCGCCGCCGGAGCAGCGGGCCGTGCGGCGGGGGCACGGCGGGCGCCTGCGGCCCCGCCGTCCTGCTTGAAGGCGTCTGAAAGCTTGCGGACTACCGGCGCCTCGATAGTCGAGGACGCCGAGCGGACGAATTCGCCCAACTCGGTGAGCTTGGCCATGACGACCTTGCTCTCCACTCCGAACTCTTTTGCGAGTTCGTAAACCCGGACCTTTGCCACGTCACTCCTGTCTGGTCCGGGGTTTTCTTCGTCCGCCGGACCGCCGTTACCACATATTCGTACTCATCGCGTACTCATCGAGTGCTCATCGCAATCTCGACCTACTTCCGACTCGCGAGGTACTGCTGGGCTTTCTTTTCCATACCTTGATCTTCTCGATCGTCACCACTGAGGTACTTGTGCACCTGTGCCAGGTCCAGCGGCCCCGGCACCCGTAGCGCCCTGGGGAATGCCTTACGGCGCTCCGCCAGGGTCAGGCACGCCGGGTCGGGGTGCAGATGCGCACCCCGCCCGGGAGACATGCCGTTCGGATCGGGGACACAAGCTCCCTCGACCGCCACGACACGCAGTAGATCGGCCTTGGCCGTGCGCGCTCTGCACCCGACGCAGGTGCGGACCGGACCCTTGACCGGGTCCTGCGCTTCACCTGAAGTTGGGCATGCGGAGGCATGCGATCGACCAGACACCGGGTAAGTCTAGCGCCCCTTGTCCGGGCGCGGTTCCGCCGAAGGCCCGGTGGACCCGCCCGCCTGTTCGACATCCGGGCGGATGTCGATGCGCCAGCCGGTCAGCCTGGCCGCGAGACGGGCGTTCTGCCCTTCCTTGCCGATGGCCAGGGAGAGCTGGTAGTCCGGAACGGTCACCCGGGCCGACTTCGCGGCCAGGTCGACGATCTCCACCTTGGTCACCCGCGCCGGGGACAGCGCGTTGGCGACCAGCTTCGCCGGGTCGTCCGACCAGTCGACGATGTCGATCTTCTCTTCGCCCAGCTCGGCCATGACCGCGCGGACCCGCTGGCCCACCGGGCCGATGCACGCGCCCTTGGCGTTCAGACCGTGCCGGTTGGACGCCACCGCGATCTTCGAACGGTGTCCGGCCTCACGGGCGATGGCGACGATCTCCACCGAACCGTCGGCGATCTCCGGGACCTCCAGGGCGAACAGCTTGCGCACCAGGTTCGGGTGCGTACGCGACAGAGTGATCTGCGGGCCCTTGGGACCACGGCGCACCTGGACGACGTACGTGCGGATGCGCATGCCGTGCTTGTACTTCTCGCCCGGCACCTGCTCCTGCGTCGGCAGCATCGCCTCGATCTTGCCCAAGTCCACCAGCACGTTGCGGGCGTCACGGCCCTGCTGCACCACACCGGTGACGATGTCGCCCTCGTGCCCGGCGTACTCGCCGAACATCGCCTCGTCCTCGGCGTCCCGCAGCCGCTGCAGGATGACCTGCTTGGCGGTGGTCGCCGCGATGCGCCCGAAGTCGTCCGGGGTGTCGTCGAACTCGTCGATCTTCTTGTTGTCGTCGTCGAGTTCCGCGGCCCACACGGTCACGTGCCCCGTGGTGCGGTCCAGCTCGACCCGCGCCCGCGTGTGGTGGTGCGGAGTGTGCTGGTAGGCGCTGAGCAGCGCCGACTCGATGGCCTCGACCAGCAGGTCGAACTTGATTTCCTTCTCGCGCTCAAGGCCGCGGAGGGCGCTCATGTCGATGTCCATGCTTTACGCCTCCTCGGCCTTCGCGATGTCCTGCGCGGTGGTCTGCGCGGTGGTCTGCGCGGTGGTCTGCGCAGCGGTCTTGCCGGTGGTCTCGTGGATCTCGGTAATCTCGGATTCCTCATCGGTCACCGCGTCCGCGCCCTCGTCGGCGGGATCAGCGGGATCTTCAAGCTCGTCGTCTTCGTCGTGCCCGTCGGGTTCGCCGTACTCGTCGTCGTCTTCTTCTTCGTCGCCGTCGAGTCCGTCGTGTTCATCGAAACCGTCGGGTTCGTCGCCCTTACGGTTGAACTCCACCTGTACTGCGGCCCTGGCGATGTCGGCGTACGGGAACTCCTGGACTTTGGTCCTGGGCTTCATGCCCTTCTTCGGGGCGGGCCCCTCGACCTCAAGGCGTACGGTCTCCTCGCCGGCCTCGATGACCCGGCCCGTGACCGCGGCACCCGTCCGCAGCTGCGCCTCGACCAGGCGTCCCTCCGCACGGCGCCAGTGGCGCGGGGCGGTCAGCGAGCGGTCGACACCCGGGGTGCCGACCTCCAGGGTGTACGGCTCCGGGCCCATCACGTCGGAGTCCTCAAGCGCGTCCGCCACGGCGCGGCTGACCTTCGCCACCGCGTCCATGTCCACGCCGCCGTCGGCGTCCAGGACCACCCGGAGCATTCCGCGCCTGCCGACCCAGCTGACCTCCACGTCCTCCAGGTCGAGGCCGAGCTCCCGGGTCAGGGGCTCCAGCAACTCCCGCAGCCGGTCCTTCTGGGTGGTGCTCATCCGGGTGACTCCTCGGCCGCGTGTGCTGTTGTCGGTGGTTCAGTCAGTGGTTCAGGTGGCACTTCAGTCAGTGCTTCAGCCGGCGCTTCAAGGGAACGGGGCCCGGCTGGGCCGGGCCGCCTCCTCGTGCCGTGCGGGGCGACTGACCGCGCCCCTCGACTCCCCGCGGCTCGAACGATGTACGACACGCGGAAACGTCAAGGATATCCCGACTGTCGGACCGGTCGCAGCACAGCACCGCGGCGGCGCTGAGGAGGTGCCGCGGCCGTGCCGCGGCGCCGCTGCGGATAAGGGCCCCGCGCCCGGCATGCGGTAGCGTCCCTGCGGGTCCCCGATACCCGGTGGACCTATGCACAGACGACCCGGTTGCCCTGGTTCCTCCAGTTCCATCGTGCCGGGTCCACGGTCAGGTGGTGGGAGCGATACGCATGCGCGAGGCGTTCGAAGCGGCGCACGGGCGTCGCCGGCCCGGCCCGGATCTCCAGCGGGCCTCCGCCCCCGGGCGCCGTGCGGTCCTGGGCGGGGCCCTCGCGCTCCTGGCTCTGGGAGCCGCCGGCTGCACCGGCGACGACGGCCCCGGCCCCGCCCAGCGCAAGCAGGACGACACAGCCCGCGGCCGCGCCGTCCAAGCCGTGACGGCGCTGAAGGCGCAGTACGGAGCCACCGCCGCGGCGCACACCGCGCTCGGCGCCCGGATCGCACCCTTGACGGCTGAACTCGACCAGCACCTGACCGCCCTGTCCGACAGTGCCTCCGCTCCGCCCGTCCCCTCCGGGGGCCCCGGGCCTCCCCCGCCGGTGCCGACGTCGGCCGCCGAGGCGGCCAAGGCCCTGGTCGACGCGGCACAGCGGTCCGCCGAGGAGCGCACCGTGGACCTGGTCGGGGCCACCGCCGGCACCGCCCGGCTGCTCGCTTCGATCGCCGCCTCGCACGCCGCCCAGGCGTATCTCCTCCGGAGTCCCTCATGACCAGCGCAGGACCTACCCCGTCCGGTAAGCCGACGCCGCTGGTGGCGGCGCTGGCCCAGGCGCTGGAGGCTGAGCACGCCGCGGTCTACGGCTACGGCGTGGTCGGCGCGAAGTCCACCGGGCAGGCCCGTACGGACGCGCGGACCGCCTACGACGCGCACCGGGCCCGGCGCGACGGGCTCGCCCGGCTGGTCAAGGGGCAGGGCGCGGAACCGGCGGCGGGGGCCGCCGCGTACGGACTGCCGTTCCCGGTGGAGAGCGCGCAGGACGCCGCCCGGCTCGCGGTGCACCTGGAGGACGGGGTGGCCGCGACCCAGACGGACCTGGTCCGGGCCGCCTCCGGCGACCTGCGCGGCAACGCCGCCCGCTGGCTCCAGGAGACGGCCGTACGGGCCGCGCGCTGGCGCGGAGCCGGTACCGCGTTCCCCGGCCTGCCCGAACGGGTACCCGGAGCTGTCCCATCCGCTTCATCTGCTTCATCCGCACCTGGGGGGAAGACACCGTGACGGTCACTTCGATAGCCATCCCCGAGCGCCTGGCCCGTACGACGGTCCGCTGGTGCGGCCAGCAGGCCGCCGCCCCGTGGCTGGCGACCCTGCCGCAGTTGGCCGCCGACTGCATCGAGCGCTGGGGCCTGACAGTGGAACGCCCCGTACTGCCCGGCGGGGCGATCAGCCTCACCCTGCTGGTCCGCCGGGCCGACGGCACCGCCGCCACCCTGAAGCTGGGTTTTTTGGACCGCTACACGTCGCACGAGGCCGACGCGCTGGCGATATGGGACGGGCACGGGGCCGTACGGCTCCTGGAGTCCGACGCCCCGCGCGGGGCCATGCTCCTGGAGCGGCTGCAGCCGGAGGTGTCGCTGCGCTCGCTCGCCGAGGACAAGGCGATGCTGGAGGCCGCCGGGGTGCTGCGCCACCTGTGGGTGGATCCCCCCGCCGACTGCGCGATAGACCTGGTCGCGGACCGGGCGGACCGGTGGGCCGAATCGATTCCGCAGCGGTTCGCCGCGCTCGGCGCCCCGTGCGACCGGGCGCTGGTGGACGAAGCAGTCGCGCTGTGCACGCAGTTGGCGGCCGACCAGCCTGAGACGGTCGTCCTGCACTCCGACTGCCACCACGGCAACGTACTGGCCGCCGAGCGGTCCAAGTGGCTGGCCATCGACCCTCGCCCCATGCTCGGGGAACGGGCCTTCGACCTGGGTGTCCTGGTCCGCGACCGGCTGGACACGGTGGTGGCCGAGACCCGGCCCCAGGCAGTGGTCCGCCGCCGGACGGCCTATCTGGCCGACGCTCTGGAACTGGACGCCGAGCGGGTCCGCGGCTGGGCGCTGGTCCAGGCCCTGGCGCTGGGCCTGTGGTGCCTGTCGGTGGGCGACAAGGCCGGCGAGGACCTGATCGCTGTGGCTGACTGGCTGCGCTGACTTGGCAGGGCTTGGCGGCCGGGCATACCGGGCCGGGCATACCGGGCCGGATCGGCTGGTCGCACCGGCTGACGAACGCTCAGTCAGCCTTCCAGGAACGGCAGGGTCGCCCCCATGACGGTGTACGGGCGGTCGTTGCCCGGGAACAGTACCGGGGCGGCGAGATCGTCGAAGCCCAGGCGGTAGTACAGCGACCGGGCAGGAGTGTCCTCGTCCAGCGCGGACAAAAGCACCCGGTCCTGGCCCTGGCCGCGGCACAACAGACGGATCAGCGTGCTGCCGATTCCGTGCTTCTGCCACTGCGGCAGCACATGCAGCTCCCCGACGACGAAGGAGTCCTCCAGCCAGGACCCGTACCTGCGGCGGACCAAGTAGGGCTGGATGACAAGACTCCACCACTGGTCTTTGAGGTTGGGATAGCCGTACGCGAAGCCGACCAGGCGCCCCGCCGGTGAGAAGGCACCCAACGCCCGGGCCCCGGGGAAGTCCGCGTGCCGGCGCACTATCCGTGCCCGGACCGGGAGTTCGTCTTCGAACAGTCCGAAAGCCTGGGCCTGGACCGCGACCACTTCGTCCGTGTGTCCGGCGAGGTCGATCGCGCGGCAGGTCCACTGCTCCTGATTGTGGCTCCGGCTCCGGGCCCGCCCGTTTCCGGCTCCGGTCCCCGGCCCACTCCCGGGTTCGCCCCACCCACTTCCGGGCCTGCTCCCAAGCTCCATGATCGTCACGGTACCGCGTGCGGACGTCTGCGGATCGAACATGGCAGCGGGGACGCGCGGTCGGGCCGCGCGGTGCTGGCTGCGGGCGCTGGAACAGTTCCCGGGCGGACGCCGGGACGGGCATCAGGTTTTGGACACAGGGGATCCGCCGCACAGCGGGCACGTGACGCCAGGTGGGGGCTCCGTGCCCTGCGGCACGGGGCCTGTCGGCGCCCCGTGCCGCACTCCGCGGTGTGCCGGGCCGGGCCACGGGCCACGGGCCACGGGCCACACGACAGGGTGTTCCGGGCCGGGCCGGGCCACGGGCCACGGGCCACGGGCCACGGGCCACGGGCCACGGGCCACACGACAGGGTGTTCCGGGCCGGGCAACGCTGCACGGAGCCGCAACCCGCCCGGTACGGAGCGTCAGAACAGCACACTCATGAAAGTCCCCACCTCGCGGAACCCCACCCTGCGGTACGCCGCGCGGGCCGGCAGGTTGTAGCTGTTGACATACAGGGTCACCGTCGGGGCGATCTCGCGCAGCGCGTACGCGACGACCGCGGCCATGCCTGTCTCCGAAAGCCCCTGCCCACGCCGTTCCGGAGCCACCCAGACCCCCTGCACCTGGCACGCGTAGGGGGTGACCGCGCCGACTTCGGCTTTGAAGACCACCCTGCCCTGTTCGATCCGGGCGAAGGCCCGCCGGGCGTGCACGAGTTCGCTGACCCGGGCCCGGTACATCGCCCCGCCGTCGCCGGCCAGGGGGGAGATCCCGACCTCTTCGATGAACATCGCCACGGAGGCCGGCATCAGGGTGTCGATCTCACCGGGTGTCACGCGGCGGACGAGCGGGTCAGGTTCGACGTCGGACGGCAGTCGGGAAGTCGTCATGAGCGGCTGTGCGGGCCGTACGTCGCGGGCGGGGCCCCACACCGGTTCGAGGAGCTCCCACAGTCCCGCGGCGGCCGGCGCGGGGCCGACGATCGAGGAACAGCGGCGTCCCGCGCGGCGGGCCCGGTCGGCGAACGAGCGCACGGCACCGGGCCCGGCCTCAACCGGCACCAGGTTCGCTCCGGCGTAGCAGAGGGAGGTCAGCTCACCGTCCGCGTAGTAGCCCCAGATCTCACCGCCCAGGAGGCCGGGGTCGAGGCCCGCCCGGTGCACACGTGATGCCACGAACACGTTCGTGACCGGATCGCGGTCGAGCACCGCGTGGACTGCGGGCAGGTCGGTCACGTCGAGGACCTTGGTGGTTACCGGGCTCAGCACGGGTCTAGCGTGCCATCCGCACTGTCAGCCGACCAGAGCGCGTCCCCCGTCCGGGCCCGGGGCGGGCAGCGCGGGGCAGGAGGCATCGGCTCCGGGGAGGCCGGTTCCCGTCGGCTCGGCACGGGGCAGCTCCGCCCCGGGCTGCTCGGCACGGGGCAGCTCCGCCCCGGGCTGCTCGGCACGGGGCAGCTCCGCCCCGGGCTGCTCGGCACGGGGCAGCTCCGCCCCGGGGAGAGTGCCGTCCACCAGGTAGCCGGTCCCCTGGTCGTCGACGCACGGGCCGCCGCGCAGGTACTGCCCGTGGTTTCCGCTCCCGGTCACGGTGAGCAGCCGGGAGGACGGCAGAGCGCGGTGCATGCTCAACGCACCGGCATACGGGGTCGCGGGGTCCTGCGTTCCGGAGATGATCAGGATCGCCGGAAGCCCCGTACCAGTGATTTTCACCGGTTCCTCATGGTTTGTCTGGAGATACAGACAAGCACCGGCGGAGGCGATGGTGGAACCCAGGTAGCCGTAGGCCGCCTTGAGCCGCCGCCCGTCGGCGGCGAACACCTCCGGGTCAGCCGGGGACGGGGCGTCCGCACAGGTCACGGACTGGAACACCGATTCGAAGTTGACGTCGTCAGCAGAGGGCGCGCCGTCCAGGGCGCGCACCGGGCCGGCGTCGCCACGCTGGTGGTAGGCGGACACGGAAGCGGCCAACGCGGGCCACTGGCGGTCGCTGTACAGGTGGGAGACGGTCGACAGGTCGAACTCCGTGCCGCCGAAGTCCCCGGCGTCGGGGTGGGCGGCCAGCGCCTCGCGGGCGGCGTCCCAGGACCGCAGCACCCTCCCGGCCGTGTTCCCGAGGTGGTAGCGGTCGTCGTGCCCGGCCGTCCACCGTGCCCAGGCCTGCCAGCGCTCGTGGAAGGCCGGGGCCTGGAGCAGCCCCGTGCCGTACCAGACGAGGGCGGGGTCCACCGCCCCGTCCAGGAGCATCCGGTCGACACGTCGGGGGAACAGTTGTCCGTACACCGCGCCCAGGTAGGTGCCGTACGAGTAGCCGAGGTAAGTGATCTTCTGTTCGCCGAGCGCGGCCCGCACCCGGTCGAGGTCACGGGCGATGTTCCGGGTGGTCAGGTGTGGGAGCAGCGCCGCACCGTCGCGGAGGCAGCCGTCGGCGAGCACTTTCGCGGCGTCAGTCATGGCCCGCATCCCGGGCTGGTCCAGGCGTGCGGTGTCCGGCTTCAGCTGGGAGAAGGTCTTCAGGTCGAGGCAGTCCAGGCGGGTGCTGGTGCCCCGGCCCCGCAGGTCGAAGCCGATGACGTCGTACGCGCGGCGCACCGTGGCCGGCAACTGCCCGGCGAACCTTCCGGCGAGCCCCACCCCAGGGGCTCCGGGGCCGCCGAAGTTGACCACGAGGATGCCGCGGCGTTCCCCGGCCGTGCCGGTGGCCGCGGTCTTCGAGACACCGATCCGGATGCCGGGCCCGTCGGGACGGGCGTAGTCCAGCGGGGCTGTGACGCTGCCGCACCGCTCCCCCGTGCCGTGCGGCACGGGGCAGTCGCTCCACGTGATCGCGGGGGCCGTCGTCGGCGCCGTGCGGGCAGGCGTTCCCGCAGCACGGGGCAGCGACGGCGCCTGAGCGGTGGTCGCCACGACGGCGAGGGCGGCGACAACCGCTGTGGTCATGCGTCTCATCGGGCAGGCCCCCTGGTGCGCGGTGTGGCGGCCGGTTCGTGGGGCCGCTCCGGGGCCGATGATTCCGGCCCCGTGCCGCCCCGCACGGGGCCGACGTGCACGGGTCACCCGGATGGCAGCACGCAGAACCCCCGCACGGCGGACCGTGCGGGGGTTTTCGTACGTCTGTACGCAGATTCTGCCGGGTTGTCGGCCACCAGCCGATCTACTACCGGCCGACTACTACTCGGAGACCTCGACGAACGGTTCACCGGAGATGACCCCGTCGGCCTGCATCTGCTCGGCGATCTTCAGCGCCTCTTCGATCAGCGTCTCCACGATCTTCGACTCGGGGACGGTCTTGATGATCTCGCCCTTGACGAAGATCTGGCCTTTGCCATTGCCCGACGCCACACCCAGGTCGGCCTCACGGGCCTCCCCGGGCCCGTTGACGACGCAGCCCATGACGGCGACGCGCAACGGCACCTTGAGGCCGTCCAAGCCCGCGCTGACCTGCTCAGCGAGCTTGTACACGTCCACCTGGGCGCGACCGCACGACGGGCAGGAGACGATCTCCAGGCCACGCTTGCGCAGCCCGAGTGACTCCAGGATCTGGTTGCCGACCTTGATCTCCTCGACCGGCGGGGCGGAGAGCGAGACCCTGATGGTGTCGCCGATGCCCTGGGAGAGCAGTGCGCCGAAGGCCACAGCGGACTTGATGGTGCCCTGGAAGGTCGGTCCGGCCTCGGTGACACCCAGGTGCAGGGGGTAGTCGCAGCGTTCGGCCAGCAGGCGGTACGCCTCGATCATCACAACCGGGTCGTTGTGCTTCACCGAGATCTTGATGTCCCGGAAGTCGTGCTCTTCGAACAAGGAGCACTCCCACAGTGCCGACTCGACCAACGCCTCAGGCGTGGCCTTGCCGTACTTCTCCAGGAGGCGTTTGTCGAGCGACCCGGCGTTGACGCCGATGCGGATCGGGGTGCCCGCCGCGGACGCCCGTTTGGCGATGAGGCCGACCTGGTCGTCGAACTGGCGGATGTTGCCCGGGTTCACCCGGACGGCCGCGCAGCCCGCGTCGATGGCCGCGAACACGTACTTCGGCTGGAAGTGGATGTCCGCGATCACGGGGATCTGGGACTTCTTCGCAATCGTCGCCAGCGCGTCGGCGTCGTCCTGGGTCGGCACGGCGACCCGCACGATCTGGCAGCCCGACGCAGTCAGTTCGGCGATCTGCTGCAGGGTGGCGTTGATGTCGGAAGTAACAGTCGTAGTCATCGACTGCACCGACACCGGGGCGTCTCCGCCCACGGGTACGTTGCCGACCATGATCTGGCGTGACTTGCGTCGCGGCGCAATCGGCCGGTTCGGTACGGAGGGCATCCCGAGCTGGATCGCGGTCATCTTCGGCTTCAGTCCCGTGGGGTCGGTGTTATCGGTGGTGATGTTCGCCAACGCTACGCCACCTGGTCTCTTTCCAGGGAATCAGTGGTGGCCGTACGCACGTCTGTGGCAGGACTGCGACAGCACCGCTATGTCAGTTTGACCGGGTTGACCACGTCGGCGATCAGTACGAGCACGGTGAACGCCACGAACACCGCGGCGACCACGTACGCGACGGGCATCAGCTTGGCCACGTCGAACGGGCCCGGGTCGGGCCGGCGGAACAACCTGGCCGCCTTGCGACGCAGGGACTCCCACAGCGCGCCGACCACGTGTCCGCCGTCGAGGGGCAGCAGCGGCAGCATGTTGAACAGGAACAGGGAAAGGTTGATGCCGCCGAGGAGGGTCACCATGGTGGCGAGTTTGTTGCTGGCGGGCATGTCGTACGAGAAGACCTCACCGCCGACCCTCGCCGCCCCGACCATGCCGACGGGTGAGTCCTTGTCCCGCTCGTCACCCTGGAAGGCCGCACCCCACAGGGCGGGGACCTTCTGCGGGATCTTGAGCAGACCGTCGATGCCCCGCTGGACGTATTCACCCATCTGGTCGAACGATCCGGCCAGACCCTGCTTTTCGATCTTGCCTGCCGGTCCGAAGCCCAGGAATCCGCTGGTGACGGTCTCGTTCTTGACCGCGTCGCCGAACTTGTCCAGCTTGGGGACCTTGTTCGCGGTCAGCACCGGGGTCAGCGTCAGCTGCTGCCCGTCGCGCTCAACGACGATGGTCGCCGGGCCGATCGTCTTGCGGATCATCTTCTGCAGCGGCTCGTACGATGTGACTTTTTGACCGTTGAAGGAAAGGATCTTGTCCCCGGGCTTGAGTCCGGCGGCTTTGGCCGGGCTCGGCTTGGCGTCCGCGGGGCAGACCTCGACTTTGGCGGAGACCGGCACGACACAGTCGGAGACCGTACTGACCGTGGTGGTGGTCTTGGGCACACCGAACGCCATGAAAACGGCGACGAACAACACCACCGCGAGGATCAGGTTCATCACCGGGCCGGCCAGCATGATGATCACACGCTGCCAGGGCTTGCGCGTGTAGAACATGCGCTTCTCGTCGCCGGGGCCGACTTCTTCGTACGACTGGGCGCGGGCGTCCTCGATCATCGAGCGCCACGGCGAGGTGGACCGGGCCTTGATCCGGCCGTCCTCGCCGGGCGGGAACATGCCGATCAGCCGGCAGTAGCCGCCGGCCGGGATCATCTTCAGGCCGTACTCGGTCTCGCCGATCCTCTTCGACCAGATGGTCCGGCCGAAGCCGACCATGTACTGCGGGATGCGGACGCCGAACAGCTTTCCGGCGGCCAGGTGCCCGGCCTCGTGCCAGGCGATGGAGAAGAGCAGTCCGACAACGAAGACAACGATGCCGAGCACCGTCATTAGGGCGTTCACGCGGCCGTCCCTCCAGCAATGATCTCGTCCGCCCGGCGACGGGCCCAGCTCTCCGCGTCCAGGACGTCCTCCAGGGTCAGGGCGGTTCCGCCGCGTACGTCGTGCTCTTCGAGAACACGTGCCACAGTGTCGACGATTCCAAGGAACGGCAGGTTCCCCGCGACGAAGGCGTCCACACACTGTTCGTTCGCGGCGTTGAGCACCGCGGGCGCCGTGCCGCCGAGGCGTCCGGCGTGCGCGGCCAGTTGTACGGCGGGGAAGGCCTCGTTGTCGAGCGGGAAGAACTCCCACACGGCCGGCTTCGTCCAGTCGTTGCCGGGGGCCGCGCCCGGAACGCGGTCCGGCCAGGACAGGCCGAGCGCGATCGGCAGCTTCATGTCGGGCGGCGACGCCTGGGCGAGGGTGGACCCGTCGATGAACTCGACCATCGAGTGCACGATCGACTGCGGGTGGACGACGACGTCGATCCGGTCGAACGGGATGTCGTACAGCAGGTGCGCCTCGATGACCTCAAGCCCCTTGTTGATCAAGGTGGCCGAGTTGATCGTGATCACCGGCCCCATGTCCCAGGTGGGGTGCGCGGCGGCCTGGGCGGGGGTGATGTCAGTCATCTGTCCACGCGTACGGCCGCGGAACGGACCGCCGGACGCCGTGACCACCAGTCGCCGGATCCGGTCGTAGCTGCCCGCGCGCATCGCCTGGAACAGCGCCGAGTGCTCGGAGTCGACCGGCACGATCTGCCCCGGACGGGCGATCTCCTTGACCAGGGGGCCGCCGACGATGAGCGATTCCTTGTTGGCCAGCGCGAGGGTGGTCCCCGCTGTGAGGGCGGCGAGGGTGGGCGCGAGCCCGATGGAGCCGGTGATCCCGTTGAGGACCACGTCGCAGTCGTACGAGGCCAGCTCGGTCGCCGCGTCCGGCCCCGCGAGGATCTTCGGGACCCGGTAGCCGCCTGTCGCGTAACCCCGCTTCTGCGCCTCGGCGTAGAAGGCCAGTTGCAGGTCCTGCGCGGCCGAGGCCTTCGCGACCGCGACGGTCTCCACCCCGAGGTCCAGGGCCTGCTTCGCGAGCAGGTCCACCCGGCCGCCGCCCGCGCTCAGCCCGGTGATCCTGAACAGGTCCGGGTTGGCGCGCACGACGTCGATCGTCTGGGTGCCGATCGAACCGGTGGAGCCGAGCAGGACGACGTCCCGCCGGTCCGGCTTGGCGTCGGGGTCGGCGAAAGGCGTGTACGGATCGGCGAGGGAGTCCATGACCCCATTCTGACCGTCGGCCCCGTGCCGCGGTGCACGGGGCGGCGCGCGACTCGCTGCGCCCAGCTCGCCCCGGAGCCCGGCGTCCGCGCCCCGCGGCGGCCCCGGGCCGGACCGCCCGGGGCCGCCCGGACTCAGAGGATCTTCCGGTGCAGGTCCTCGACTTTGGACGGTCCGGGCTCCGCCTCGCCGATCCACCGTCCCTCCGTCGACGGGTCGATGACGCCCTCCTCCAGCCACAGGTAGCGACCGGCGACGACCCCTTCAGTGATCCGTACGTCCAGGGCGTCGGTGTTCGTCCACAGCCGGTTGAAGAGTTCCTCGATCCGGACCCGGGCCTGCCGGGCGAACAGGTCCGCCAGCTCGTACGCCGGGATGCCCTGGACCTTGTCGCCGCGGCGCAGCATGTCGGCGCGTACGCACACCGCGCTGACCGCGAACAGCTCAGCGCCGATGTCCACGATGCGGCCGAGGAAGCCCTGCTTGTGCTCCAGCCCGCCCTGCCAGCGGGCCATGCCGTAGAACGTCGACCGGGCGAGCCTGCGCGAGGCGCGTTCGACGTACCGCAGATGGCCTGACAGTCCAGGCATACCTTGGTGGTCGAATTCCCGGTAGGAGGTGGGCACGTGGCCCTTGCCGGCTACGAGCTTGGGCAGCCAGCGGGCGTAGAAACCTCCAGCCTTGACCGCGGCCTCGCGTTTGGCCTTGAAGTCCTTCTCCGGGTCGATGATGTCCCCGGCCACGGTGAGGTGGGCGTCGACCGCCTCGCGGGCGATCAGCAGGTGCATGATCTCGGTGGAGCCTTCAAAGATGCGGTTGATCCGCAGGTCGCGCAGGACCTGCTCGGCGGGTACGCCGCGTTCGCCCCGGGCGGCCAGTGAGGCAGCGGTCTCGTAGCCCCGGCCGCCGCGGATCTGGACGAGTTCGTCGGCGACGAGCCAGGCCATCTCCGAGCCGTACAGCTTTGCCAGTGCCGCTTCGATGCGGATGTCGCGCCGGTCCTCGTCGGCCATGCGGGCGGTGAGTTCGAGGACCGCTTCGAGGGCGAACGCGGTTGCGGCGATGTATGCGATCTTGCCGCCGACGGCCTCGTGCCCAGCGACGGGGCGTCCCCACTGGACGCGTTCCGTGGACCATTCGCGGGCGATCTTCAGGGCCCACTTGGACGCGCCCGCGCACATGGCGGGGAGGGACAGGCGCCCGGTGTTCAGCGTGGTCAGGGCGATCTTGAGGCCCGCGCCCTCGGTGCCGATGAGGTTCTCGGCGGGGACACGGACCTGGTGGAACCGGGTCAGTCCGTTCTCGATGCCGCGCAGGCCCATGAAGGAGTTGCGGTTCTCCACAGTGATGCCCGGTGAGTCCGCTTCGACGATGAACGCGGTGATGCCTCCCCGTCGCCCTTCGGACTTCGGCACGCGGGCCATCACCACCAGCAGGTCGGCGATGACACCGTTGGTGGTCCACAGTTTCACGCCGTCGAGGATGTACGCGGAACCGTCCTCGGTGGGTACGGCGGACATCGCCATCCTGGCCGGGTCCGAGCCGACGTCCGGTTCAGTGAGCAGGAAGGCGCTGACCCCGGTGACGCAGCGCGGCAGGTACTTCCGCTTCTGTTCGGGGGTGCCGAACATCTTGACCGGCTGCGGCACACCGATCGACTGGTGGGCGCTCAGCAGTGTGCCGATCGCGGGGCTCGCCGAACCGGCCAGGACCAGGGCCTTGTTGAAGTACAGCTGACTCAGTCCGACTCCGCCGTACTCCTCGTCGACCTTCATGCCGAGCGCGCCGACGTCGCGGAGCCCGCGGACGACCTCGTCGGGGATGCGGGCGTCGCGTTCGATGACTGCCCCGTCCACCTCGGACTCGAGGAACGCCCGGAGCTTCAGGAGGTAGGCCTCCCCGCGTCGTACCTCCTCGGCGTCGGGTTCCGGGTGCGGGTGGATCAGGTCGAGCCGCAGGCGTCCCAGGAAGAGTTCCTTGCCGAAGCTGGGCTTTCGCCACTGCTGTTCGCGGGCTTCCTCGGCGACTTTGCGGGCGTCGCGTTCGGTGACAGCCGACATGGGCGGCACTCCTTAGCGGTTCGCTGCGGTGAACCTGTCCCCGGCCGTACCGGATTTCCAGCACTACCGGCCGGGCGGTGCGAATCAATAAAGCCTTGCCCGTACGGACCCACTCAAGACCGCTTCAGGTGGTCTTGTCCAGATGCGGGGCCCGGGGGATGGTGCCGCGCGATGCGCCGGTCAGAGGATCCCCGCCGCCCGTGCGGCGGTCAGCCAGCCGGGTAACTCGTTGAGCAGCCGGTCGTACAGTTCCTCGGCCCCGTCCCGGTCCAGGTCGTCCACCGGGAAGAAGTCCGCGTTGTCCACGGCCCGGCCCGGGAGGTCGTCGAGTTCCCGCAGCGCGCCGTACTCCGCGTTTCCCAGACCGACGAACTGCCAGAAGACCGGGGGCGCCGAGGCCCGGGTGAGCCGTTCTTTGATCTTGGCGTTCTGGTGGACGCCGCCGTCGTTGAGTCGCGCGGCGACGGGGGCGAGGCGTTCGACCGCGCGGGCGACGGCGCCTTTGGCGTACAGCAGCGCCATGGAGCCGGAACCGTCCAGTACGAGGACCACCTGGGCTCGCAGGCCGGTCAGGCCCTTCTTCTCCAGGCAGACGCCGACTTGCCGCTTGCGCGGGGAGATGCGCTTTCGCATTTTCGCGGGCAGTGCGGCTTCTTCGGCGGAAGTCCGGTTTCTTCCCGGCAGCCTTGGTCCGCAGGCGCGGCGGACGCATCGTCAGCAGCTTGGCCCGGGGCGCCAGCCGCCGGCCCATGTCGAACACCGATTCGGTACGGGACCGGTCCGGGTCGAGCACGGTGAACAGGTTGACGCCCATGTAGTACGTCGTGGCGGCATAGGCGAGATCGCGCGGCGGCATGAGCTTGGCCAACGGCGTGCCGCCGATGACCCGCACCAGGGTGCTCTCCACCAGGTCGAGCCACGGCTCAAGGCGGGAGACCAGCTGTTCGCGCAGTTCGGGACGGGTGATGCTGGCCGCGACCAACTCGGTGAGCAGCGCGATGTGCCCCCGTCGAGGTCGTAGCGGTAGATCCCGGTGGCCACCTCGGAGAGTCCTTCGAGGGTGCGCACGGGTCCCACGGCCGCCGTGTGCCGCACCATCCGCTGTTCCGAGGAGAGGTCGTACGCGGCCAGAAGCAGCGGGTCGACTCCCCCGAAGTGGTAGAAGACCAGCGCCGAGTTGACGCCCGCTTCCCTGGCGATGACCAAAGCCGGTTCAGTCCGCGTGACCATCGATCAGAACGGTGAAAACGAGGTACCGACACGCACCATCGGTACCGTGCGGTTCGGCAAAGACCCCGTCGCGCGGGCCAGCGTGCTCAGTCAGGGCCTGCGGATGACCGGTGCGGACGGCCCCGTCGACATCCTGCTGACCCGCGACTTCCGCTATATGGATTCACACGAGAAATCGATCCAGCGGGCAGGCGGTAAAACCTGGCTGAAACTGGATGTCGCCGCACTGGCCACGCAGGACGACTCCGAACACCGGGGCGCGGACCTCTACGAACTGATGAACAGGCTGATGGGGAGCCAGCAGGACCCCGTAGTGCCAGTGGCGCTCCTCAAGGCCTCCCCGGACGTACATGTCACCGGCGCGGCGGACGCAACAGGATCCGTCCACTACGCGGGAACTGTAGACCGCACGACATGGCAGGAAACCGATGCGGCACAACTCGGCGTCGTCCCGGAAGCCCTGAAGGAATTCCAGGAGCGGGCGACGGGGTTCAGGCTCGCGTCCTTCGCCCTCGACGTGTGGATCGGGAAGGACTGCCTCCCGACCTGACAGACGATGAAACGGAAGAGCCTCTTCGGGGAGAACACGTCGGTCGTCAAGTACAAAGACTGGGGAACCCCGGTGAAGACGGCTGCTCCGCCGCCCGGGGCAACTGTGGACTGTCTGGCGTTCCTCCGGGAATCCGAGTGACGACTCCGGGGCCTTGCCTGAGCACAGTGGGCCGGGCCCACAACGAACCGTCAGGGCAGTTCAGGCACCGTCGGGCCCAGCGGGTTTGTCGGCCCTGAGTTTCACCAGCAGGGGTTCGGTGCGCGTACCGTCCTGACCCGTGAGGCTCATCAGCAGGTGACGGGGTCCGAGCACGGTGGAGATCTCCGACGGGGACCAGCGGTAGCGCTCGACTTCGTGCACCGTGACCCGCTGAAGTCGGCCGGAGGCCTTCGCGCCGAACAGCGCGCCGGTGACCGCGAACCGCGCACGGCGCATCACCCCGCCCTCGGGGGTTCCTGTGGTGATCGAGGTCTCCTCGCGGACCACCTTGCCCCAGTGGTCGGCCAGTGCCTCGGCGTCGCGGACGTCGGCTCCCGGGGCGAGGGCCTTGCAGCCGGTGCCGCCCAGGACCGCCCCACGCAGTTCTTCGGGGAAGTCGGACAGGGAGCGTACGGACAGGGCGATCGAGGCGTTCCGCGGACGGACCCAGTGCAGGCCCTGCACGGCGTAGTCGTCGAGGTAGTGCCCGGCACCGTCGACGACGAGCTGGCTGAAGACCGTACGACGGCTCCGGCGGGCGGTGGTCGTCTGGACGAACTGGGCTGTCAGCAGGCGGCCGAGGATCCCTGCGGCGGCGGCGTGGGTCGCCTCGTGCAGCGCGACGTGCACGCGAACGGGGCGGGCGATGTCCCGCATGGCGAAGCGGTCTTCCCGCCGCGGGTCGAAGAGTTCGGCGATCCCGGGGCTTTCGAGCACTGTGAGCCGCTGGACGAGGAGTTGGGCCGGTTCGTCGCGGCGCGCGCAGGCCCGCAGGGCCCGCTCGTGTTCATTGGCCTTGCCCGCACCGGTCAACGCCCCGCGCAGTGCCTGGAGTGCCTCGGGTTCGCCGTCGAGGAGGTCGAGGAGCCGGCTGAGTGACGGGTAACGGCCGTGGGCTGCGGTGTACGCCGCGAGAAGTTGGCGCAGCAGCGCACGGGCCCCGTCGAGCCGGTCGCCGCCGGGCCCGTGGGCGGGGACCGCGGCGGCGGCCAGCCGGTCGGCGGATTCGTCCGTGCCGCCGCCCGCGCCGTACAGCTCCAGGCCCCACGGGGAGTCGGGGTCGCCGACCTTGATCTCGATGTCGTACGCCCCGTCGCGGGCCAGTGCGTCACCGTGGGAGTCGAGCACCAGCAGGGAGGCTTCGCCCGCGAGGGCGCGCAGGGTGGTGGTTTCGACGATGTCGCGCAGCACGGTGCGGCTTTCGTCCGCGCCGTCCGGGCCGACCAGCAGGAGGGATCCGCCGAGTGTGTCCGGGTCGAGGGCGAGGTCTTCGGCGCGGTGGCTGTCGGGGTTCTGCGGGGCGTCGGTCACGGTGCCGATGCGTACCTGGGCTGCGAGCAGGTCGTGGGTGGTGCGGCGGTGGCGCAGGTCGCGGAAGCCGGAGCTGTGCGGGCACGCCGCCGCCCCGTGCCTGCGGATTTCGTCGGCGACGCCGTCGAAGTACTCCCGCTCGCCTCCCCCGGCTTCCAGGACACGACGCAGACGCAGGTAGTCGACGTCGCTGACGCGGCCCGTGTCCGCCTCGCGGTCGAGGAGGTCGGCGATGGTGTCGAGTCCGGCGTCGTGGAGTTCGGGCCACAGGTCGTCGGGGTCGGGGGTGGGCACCGTACGGGCTGCTCCCCGTACGCCGTCCCTGTCCTTGTCTTTGTCTTTGTCTTTGTGCCCCGGGCCTGGCACGGCGGCTGCCGCACGGGGCTTCACGAGGTAGGGCCGGGCCAGTGCCGGCCACCGACCGCCCCAGGCCGCCGCGGCGATGAACCCGCCGTTGTAGACCAGGCGGACCAGCCACTGGAGGTCGTGCAGCGGTCCTTGTGGGAAGACGAGCAGCAGCAGTTCGACGAACGGCTGCATGAGCAGGGCCCAGGCCACGAAGCCCACCACGGCGAAGAACACGGCGCGGCGGACCTGCTCGGGGCGGGGGCGGCCGTTGGACTCGGCCCGGTCACGCATCCGTTGCAGCAGAGGTCTCGCGTACGGGGTCAGCAGTTCGTGCCAGCGGCCGAAGTAGGCGACGCTGACGAAGAAGAAGGCGTAGAGCAGCGGGCCGAGGAGCAGCGGCACGAGGAACTTCGGGCTGACCGTGGTGACGACCCAGACGTACCAGGGCACGATCCACTGCAGGCCGACCAGTGCGATCAGGAGCCACAGCGCGGCACGGCGCAGCAGGGTGGTTTCGGGCCGCTTGCGGGCCTGTGCGTCGGTCTTCGCCAGTTTCAGTTCGCGTTCGTCGCGGCCGTAGCCGTAGATGCCGGGCGCTTCGCGGTGGCGCGGGGCGGTCAGCCAGGCGTAGAGGTCGAATCCGTCGGCCCGGGGCCGGGCGGGGCTGCTGCGCGGGGCCGAGACGGTGGGGCCGGGTACGGAGGTGCCACGCACGCCGAAGCGGCGCGCGGAGCCGGGTACGCGCGGGGCCGGTGTGGTCACGGTCAGTTCCTGGCCCCCCGGCTCCTGACCTGCCGCTTCCTGGCCCGCTGGTTCCTGGACACGTCTGGTGTAGGCCGTACGGTCGGTGCCGCGCTGCGTCCGGGTCGCGTCCCGGCCGGTGTCCCCGGCCGATTCCTCCCCGGCCGGAAGCGCGTTCGCCGGGAGGTCGCCCCCCTGGCTGCGTCGGCGGTCGACCTGCCGGGTCAGCGCTCCCCCCACCCGCTCGGAGAGTCGATGCCGGATGGAAGCCCTGCGGCTGCTCCCCACGTCCATACCGTCACACCACCCAGGCGTCGGACCGGATCCACGTCCACCACTGCGGAGTCCGTCACCTTGTCGACACGTTTTGTCGACACAGTGACACGACAGAGCGTGTGATGCGTCCTCAATCTAGCTGTTCGATCCCGCAGCGTGACGACCATTCAGAGCGCGTCGGAAGGATCGTGTTCAACGGCCCGGCAGCGCGGCTCCGGCCGGGTCGGACACCATGAGTCCCGGCACCGCGTCCCAGGTGCAGACCCGCAGGACTTTCCGCAGTTGCTGGGACGCGCCGACGAGCACCAGGACTCCTTGGCGGTCGGCCAGTCCGGCTGCGGCTTCCACCACTGCCCGCAGTCCGGCGACGTCGATGAACTCCAGCCGGGTCACGTCCAGCCGCACTTCGGCCGCGTTCTGGGCGATACGGGCCAGTGCCCGGCGCATCAGGTCCACGTTGGCCAGGTCGACTTCGCCTTCCAGGCGCAGACCGCGGGGCCTGGACGACCGGATGATGCGTAGTTGCCAGTCAGCGTCGACGACGAGGCCGATCGCGACGACGGGTGTGCGGTCCCGGCCCGGCGGCAGGGCTGGGGGAACGGCCTCCCGGGCATGCGTCGGCCCGGCGTGCACCGGGTCGGTGCGCGCACGTCGCGGCGAGGGTCCGGACTCTTCCACCACCTGGTCACCCTAACCTTCACGCCCCGCGGACACGGAGCGGACAACTGCCGCGACCCGTCATGTAAACCGGCCGTCCGTGACCTCGGTCACCTGTAGGGCGGACCACGCTACCGCCGGTTCCGGCGGGATTCCAGAGCGTGGAGAAGGTGTGCAGGATTTGTGACGGCGGACCGGACGGGAACCTCCTGCCCCGGCCTGGACGTATCTTCGAGTGAGATGCACGCACGGACCCCTGATGCCGACCCGGCCGCCTCCCCCCGCACCGGGCCCGGCGCCTCCCCTGCCGGCCCTGAGCAAGCCGGTGACCGCCCCGGGACGATCCCCCCCGTCCCGGGGCGGCGGTCCGTCGTGGGCCGGTTCCTCTTCCCCTTGTCCTACGCCGTGTTGTTCGTCGTCCTCGCCGTCCAGGTCGTGCTGGACCGGGGCCCGCTGTCCGCTGTGGACCGGGCCGTCCGCCGTGTCTTCCTGGACATGGTCGCCGCGGCCCCGGGCCTGGACGGACTGATGCGGTCCGTGGCTGATCTGGGTGGCCCCGGGCCTGGGGGCACGGCGGTACTGGCCGCCGCCCTGTACGCGTGGCGGCGGGGACTCCCGTACAGGTCCTGTGTCCGGGCCGGGGTTGTGATCGCCCTCGTCTCAGCGGCGGTGGTCGGCGGGAAGGTCGGGTTCGGCCGCTCCGGGCCGCGGGGAACACCTGCCGGCGACGGCCAGTGGGGCTGGTTCCCTTCGGGGCATACGGCGACGTCGGCTGTCTGTTACGGCACGGCTGCGCTCCTGGTCGGAGCGGTGGTGTCCCCGGCGGCCCGCCACCGGGTGCACGGGGCCGGCGCGGCGCTCTGCGGGCTGGTCGGGTTCTCGCTGCTGTGGTGCGACTACCACTGGCTGGGGGATGTGCTCGGTGCCTGGGCCCTGTGCGGCATCGCCCTGTGGGCGTTCCGGACGTACGGGCTGCCCCCGGCCACCCCGCGTGGGCCGCCCCAGTCCGGCTGAAATCCGTACCCGGAAAAGGTCCGGGCGCAGGTCCGCCGCCCCGTGCGCGGTGGCACGGGGCGGCGGACCTGCGAAGCAGTGGTTTGCGGGTGACTGCTAGAGGTCGAGCCCCGTCAGCACCATGACGCGCTCGTAGGTGAAGTCGTCCATCGCGTACTTGACGCCTTCGCGTCCCACGCCGGACTGCTTCACACCGCCGTAAGGCATCTGGTCGGCCCGGTACGAGGGCGTGTCACCGATGATCACGCCGCCGACCTCGAGTTCGCGCTGCGCGCGGAACGCGGTCTGCAGGTCGTGGGTGAACACGCCGGCCTGCAGTCCGTACTGGGAGTCGTTGACCGCGGCGAAGGCGGCGGCGGTGCCGTCGACCTTCATGATGGTCAGCACGGGTCCGAAGACCTCCTCGTGCGCGATCGTCACGTTGCCGGGGACGTCGCTGAGCACCGTCGGGGCGTACGCCGCACCGTCCCGCGTGCCGCCGGTGAGCAGCTTCGCGCCGCCCGCGACCGCTTCGTCGACCCAGGACTCGACGCGTTTGGCCGCGTCCTGGCTCACGAGCGGGCCGACGTCGACCGACTCGTCGCGCGGGTCGCCGACGGCCTGTTCCGCCACCTTCGCGACAATCTTCTCAACGAGCCGGTCGTACACCGTCGTGTCGACGATGACCCGCTGGACCGAGATGCAGGACTGGCCGCCCTGGTAGTTCGAGAACGTCGCGATGCGGGTCGCGGCCCATTCGAGGTCCGCGTCCGAGGACCAGTCCGCGAGGACGACCGCGGCTGCGTTGCCGCCCAGTTCGAGGGTGACGTGCTTGCGCGGCACCGAGTCGAGGATGCCCCAGCCGACCGGTCCCGAGCCGGTGAAGGAGATCACCGGGAGGCGCTCGTCCTGGACCAGGGCGGGCATCTTGTCGTTCGGGACCGGCAGGACGCTCCAGGAGCCGTCGGGCAGGTCGGTCTCGGCGAGGATCTCACCGAGGACCAGCGCCGTGAGCGGAGTGGCCGGGGCGGGCTTGAGGATGATCGGCGCGCCGACGGCGATCGCGGGGGCGACCTTGTGGGCGACGAGGTTGAGCGGGAAGTTGAAGGGCGAGATGCCAAGCACGGGGCCCCGGCTGAAGCGGCGGACGAGCGCGTAGCGGCCTGTGCCGCCGGCGTCGGTGTCCAGGCGCATGCCCTCGCCGTTGAAGCGTCGGGCCTCCTCGGCGGCCCACCGGAACACCGACACCGCGCGGCCGACCTCACCGCGCGCCCATTTGACGGGCTTGCCGTTCTCGGCGGTGATCAGCTGGGCGATCTCCTCGCTGCGCTCGGCCAGCCGCTTGGCGACGTGGTCGAGGGCGGCGGCCTTGCGGTACGCGGGCAGGGCGGAGAACTCATCGCGTACGGCGTAGGCCGCTGCGACGGCTTCCTCCACCTGGGCGTCGGAGGGCACGCTCACCCGGCCGACGAGGCTGTCGTCGTAGGAGTGGGTGACGTCGAAGGTCGTCTCACCGGTCTCCTGCCGACCGGCCAGCCAGAACGCGTGGGTCGTCATGGTCACTGGGTGCTCCTGCTTCGCGTACGGGGATGGGCGCGGTGTTCGCCACACTCCACGCTAAGCCCCGCCCTGCCCCGTGGCCTTGTGCAAAGCGTCCAAAAGACGTCCGGGCACGCTACGGCTTGTCCGGTGTGCCGGGTCCGGCCACCCGCAGGGCGAGCCAGAGCTCGGCCCGGACGTCCGGGTCGTCCGTCCGCCGCCCGAGGATCTCCTCGACGCGGCGGATCCGGTAGCGCAGGGTGTGCCGGTGGACGCCGAGGTCGCCGGCCGCCGCGTCCCACTGGCCGTGCCGGGCCAGCCAGGCCCGTACGGAGGCGACCAGGTCGCCACGCGCGGTGGCGTCGTGCGCCAGGAGCGGGGCGAGGATCCCCTCCGCCCACCCGAGCGCCGCGGTGTCGCCGAGCAGCCGCAGGAGGTCCGTGCCGTCCTGCCCGTGCACGGTCAGCACCTGTCCGGTGCGCTCACCGACGGCGTGTGTCCGCTGGGCCTGCCGGTACGCCTGCGCCGCGGACGTGCCCGGGGCCGAGACGCCGACGACCAGCCCGGGGAGGCTCCGTACGGCGTGTCCGAAGACGGAGGCGTCGCCGTCGGTTGTCAGCCGCCCCGGGCTGACGACCACGGTGACCCCGTCGAGCTCTGCGGCGAACGTCTCATCGCCGAGGCGTTCGGCGAACACCGCCCGGGCCGTTTCCGGCCCGTGGGCGACGGCCACCAGCACCGGCCCGTCGGGCAGCGCCGTGCCCAGGTCCGCGGCGATATCGCGTACGAGGGCGTCCACCGGGGCGATCACCTCGGAGAGCCACAACCGCAGCAGTGCGGTGCGCATCCGCGCCTCGGCCGCACCGAGGGTCCGGGATTGTTCCAGCGCCAGGGTGAGCAGGGAGTCCGCCGAACCGATGATCTGCCGGTCCACGGGCCGGGCGGGGCGGTCGGTGCCGATGGCGAGGAAACCGCGGATGCGGCGGTCGGCGCCCAGGGATTGCAGGACGATGCGTTCGCCGTGGGGTCCGTCGTTCTGGAGTGAAGCCGAGGCCGGGGCGGGCAGACCGCGCAGCCGTGCGATGTCGTCGGCGACGGACGCCGCCCGGGGCCGGGCCGAGGCCGGACTGGTGTGGACGACGGCCCCGGTGGCGTCGTACAGCGCGGCCCAGCCGTGCATGTGCCCCGCCAGCCGGCGGATGAGGGCTGCGGTGCCCTCGCGGCCCAGGACCGCCCGCGTCAGCTCCTGCTGGACGGCGAACCCGGTGGTCACCGCTTCGTACTGGTCGGCGGCCAGGACCGAGGCGACCATTTTGCCGATGGCGATGAACGGGGTGGGTCGCGGTACGGCGAACAGGGGGAGGCCCCGTGCGTCAGCCGCGGCCACCAGGGCGGCCGGCACCGAGGCATGGCTCAGTCCGACGCCGAAGCCCAGCCCCGCGACACCCGCGTCGGCGAGGCGTTCGACGTACGCCTGCCGTTCCGTCGTGGACCGCCCGAGTTTCATCCCGGTAGTCAGGAGGAGTTCGCCACCCTCGAGGTACGGGGTGGGGTCGGGGAGTTCGCTGGTGTGCACCCAGCGGATCCCGCGGTTGAGGTTCTGCCCCCCCGCCAGGACGAGGAGGTTGAGCGCGGGTGCCCGGACGAGTCGGTCGAGGGTCGTCGGCATGGTGTTTTGTCCAGACTGGAGCGGTACGGGACACCCATTGTGCCTGAGCGTCCCAGCGTGGTGGCTCCGTGCGGAAAAGCGGGCATCCCGCACGGAGCAACCGCAAGTACACCCGCGCAGGCACCCGGCGGGCCGTCCGCCGCGTCGCGACTTGTCCGATCCGGACAGCCCTGTTGGGGCTTTTCACCGGTGCGGCGCATGCGTGCACGGCACAACGGCGCTTAGCTTGCTCTGAAACCCACCACTGGCTCCACCCACCCGTAGGCACCCGCGGACCAATCGTCCGGCTGCCGGCCCGCGGGCACGGTGAGGAGAGCGGGCGCAGTCCGCTGGAGTCCGCAGAAGAAGGAGACATCCATGGGCGCTTCGCAGCCCGGCGGGCCCTCGCTCAAGCAGGAGCGCCGCCTCGTCACCGCCATCCCCGGCCCGAAGTCCGCCGAGCTCATGGCCCGGCGCGACCAGGCCGTGCCGCGCGGGGTCAGTGTGACCCTGCCGGTGTTCATCACGCGGGCAGGCGGCGGAGTCGTCGAGGACGTCGACGGTAACTCGCTGATCGACTTCGGCTCCGGCATCGCGGTCACGAACGTCGGCAACAGCGCCGACGCCGTGGTCAGCCGGGCGACCGAGCAGCTCCAGCGGTTCACGCACACCTGCTTCATGGTGACCCCGTACGAGTCGTACGTCGCAGTCGCCGAGCAGCTCAACGAGCTGACCCCCGGCGACCACGAGAAGCGCACGGCGCTGTTCAACTCGGGCGCCGAGGCTGTGGAGAACGCGGTCAAGATCGCCCGTGCGTACACGAAGCGCACCGCGGTCGTCGTGTTCGACCACGGCTACCACGGCCGGACGAACCTGACGATGGCCCTGACGGCGAAGAACATGCCGTACAAGGAGTCCTTCGGTCCGTTCGCGCCCGAGGTGTACCGCGTACCGGTCGCGTACCCGTACCGCTGGCTCGGCGGCGCGGAGAACTGCGCCGAGGAGGCCGCCGCGCAGGCTTTCGACGTCATCACCAAGCAGATCGGCGCGCACAACGTCGCCGCGGTCATCATCGAGCCGATCCTCGGCGAGGGCGGCTTCATCGAACCCGCCAAGGGCTTCCTGCCGAAGCTCGCGGAGTTCTGCCGGGACAACGGCATCGTCTTCGTCGCGGACGAGATCCAGACCGGTTTCTGCCGGACGGGCCAGTGGTTCGCGTGTGACGACGAGGGCATCGTCCCGGACCTGATCACCACGGCCAAGGGCATCGCTGGCGGTCTGCCGCTCGCCGCCGTCACCGGCCGCGCGGAGATCATGGACGCCGCCCACGCCGGCGGCCTGGGCGGCACGTACGGCGGCAACCCCGTCGCGTGCGCCGCGGCACTCGGCTCGATCGAGACGATGCGTTCGATGGACCTCAACGCCGCCGCGCAGCGGATCGGCGAGGTCATGACGACGCGGCTGCGCGCCATGCAGGCCAGGCACGGGGCAATCGGCGAGGTCCGCGGGCGCGGCGCCATGATCGCGATCGAACTGGTCGAGCCGGGCACCAAGGTGGCCGCCCCGCAGACCGCCGCGGCGATCGCCAAGGCGTGCCACGCCGAGGGCCTGCTGGTCCTGACCGCCGGGACGTACGGCAACGTGCTGCGCTTCCTGCCGCCGCTGGTCATGCCGGAGCACCTGCTCATCGAAGGTCTCGACATCCTGGAGAAGGTCATCGGACAGAACGTCTGACCTTCCGCACACCCGCAGCCGCGGCTCCTCCGTCCTTGGGAGGGGTCGCGGTTGTGTCGTTTCCTGAGCCGGCTGGCGGGCCGGCCTGGCGGTGACCCTACAGCTGACGGCCCTGGAAGCCCTGACGCCGGTTCCAGGGCCCACCGTGCGGGCCCCGTGCCCGCAGGCACGGGGCCCGCGAGCAGGGGCCCGCGAGCAGGGGCCAGTGCGAACGGGACCACTGAGCACGGTGTCGGCCCTGACGCGCTTGTGCCCTGCGTACAGGGGTCTTGCCCGAAGGAGAACCTCAAGTCTCTTGGCCCCACGGGAACCAGGCATGTCAGCACTGCCATACGGCAACGCGTTTAACACCCGTCGCCGCGGCTTGTTATCAGTAACACTTCTTCAGCTGCGTCTACGGAATCGGTGGCTCAAAAATCCCAGAAACAATGGAATCTGACGCACCGTCGGCCAGATTCCTTCGGATTCCGTCGTTAACGAGACCTTGACGCTCAGCCTGGCTGGGGGCTTTCATTACGCAGCACCCTGCAGGCGCCATCCAGCACTCCCGGCTGACCTGCGTCCGTCCTCGGAGGCGATAGCCACACCGCCCTGTTAGATCAGGAACGCGCCAATGCCCGAAGCAACACTCCGCAAGGACGCCGCAGCCCCGCCGGTCACGGCGACGAACGTACCCACGGAACTCCACGCAGGTGCACCGAAGCCGCTGAAGCGGTCGATCGGTGTAGTCGGCGGCACCCTGCTCACCCTGTCCTGCCTGACTCCCGCGTCATCCCTGTTCGTCATCGTCCCGGACATGTTCGCAACCCAGGGCACCGGCACGGCGGCCACCCTCGTCATCGCCGCGTTGCTGTGTATCGGGGTCGCGTTCTGTTACTCCGAGCTGGGCACCATGGTTCCCAGCGCCGGCGGCGAGTACGCCATGGTCGGCACCTTCATGGGTCGCTTCGCAGCCTGGATCGCCTTCATCGTCGCCGCGATCGTCGCCCTGGTGGTCCCACCGATCATCGCGCTGGGCACCGGCGAATACATCACTTCCCTGATCGATCTGGATGGAACCGGCATCAAGTTCGCCGGGGCGGCCGTGATGATCGGCGCGACGGTCATGGGTCTGCTCGACCTGCGGGCCAACGCCTGGGTCACCGGCATCTTCCTGGCACTCGAGGTCATCGCCTGCGCCGTGATCGCCTTCCTCGGCTTCGGACACACCGAGCGGAGTGTCTCCACACTGGTCCACCCTGAGGTCCTGACGGGGGACGGCCTCAGTCCCCTGACGAAGGGCGTCCTGGTCTCCGGCCTGGCAGTCGCACTGTTCGCACTGCAGGGCTTCACCACCGCCGTGTACCTCGCGGAGGAGATGGACCAGCCGCGCCGTACGGTCTCCCGCACGGTGCTGTGGACCCTCGGCATCGGGGCCGTGGTGCTCATCCTGCCGACGATCGCCATCACCCTCGGCGCCTCGGACATGAAGACCCTGTCCGAAGGTGACTTCGTGTCGATGATCGAGGGGTGGAGCAACCACGGGATGGCGACGTTCATCAGCCTGTGCATCGCACTCGCGATCATCAACGCCGCGATCGTCATGGTGATCCAGAACTCGCGGGTGCTGTACGCCTCGGCACGTGACCGGGCCTGGCCCACGCCGGTGAGCCGGGCCTTCGGCACGGTCAACCGTCTGGGCGCACCGTGGGTGTCGACGCTGGCGGTCGGCCTGCCCGGCGCGGCGCTGTGCTTCGTCGACCTCGAACTCCTGGGGCAGGTCACCAGCGTGGCCGTGACCCTGCTCTACCTGGTCGTCGCCATCGCTTCGCTGGCCGGCCGCCGCGGGGAGCACAAGCAGGCGAAGGCGTGGCGGATGCCGCTGTGGCCCGCCGTCCCTGTCCTCCTCATCGCCGGCCTGGTGTACGTGATGTTCGAGCTGTCCAAGAAAGCGCCGGAGTCGGTGTACGTGACCCTGGGCATCATCGCGGCGGCAGCCGTCTACTGGGCCGTCTACCTGTACCCGCGTCGCGAGACGCGCTGGATCATCACGATGGTGGACGAAGGTCCGCAGGACTGATCCAGCCTTCCACCTGCTTCAGGACGACCTGGTGGCCCGCCCCGTGCCGATCGGCACGGGGCGGGCCACCAGGCGTTTCGGGCCCGGCACACGGAGACGGCTGAGGATGTCCCGCGGCCGTCGGCGGGAACGTCGACTGTACATTCCACGCCCCCGGCTGTACGTTCCACGCCCTTGCACGCAGGGGGCTGCATACGGGGCCGTTGAGTGGGTCAGCCGCTCGCGGGCCGTCGCGGCCCCGTGCCGCAGCGCACGGGGCCAAAAGGGACCCCAGGACCCCGGAGCCCATCCCCGCCCAGGCGTACTCCGTACAAAACACAGAACAGGGCGAGCCTCCGAAGAGGCCCGCCCCGCCGGGGTACCGGGCTACCGGGCTACCGGGCTACCGGGCTACCGGGCTACCGGGCTACCGGGCTACCGGGCTACCGGGCTACCGGGCTACCGGGCTACCGGG
>NZ_JBXAWK010000047.1:0-52052 GCF_057291755.1 Kitasatospora sp. UYEF31 | reverse complement strand
CCGGCCCCGCCCCTGAGCACTGGCCGACCCCGCCGAGCAGGGCACCTCACCCAGACCTCATCGCGAATCGGGCATCACGGCGCGAACCGCACTCTCATGGCACGGCTCCGGTTGATGGATGTGGGGGTTGAGCAGTGTCGTTTCCACGTCACGATCCACGAGTCCGCCGACGTGGTGGCCGCAGAGCAGTACTGGGTTGACCGGATCGGTTTTCGGAAGGAGCAGCTGAATAAAACCTCGCTCAAGAAACACAACCCGAAGACGACTCGGAAGAACGTCGGCGAGACCCACCGGGGGTGCCTCGCGGTGTACGTCACCAAAGGAAGCGGGCTATATCAGCGCATCGAGGGTTGGTGGCAGGGTGTTGTCCGCGCGCTCGCAGAACGTTGATCCAAGTGCGGCGCAATGCCTGCGCGGATCGAGGCGGGGGACTGGCATAGTAGGGGGCGGGCAATCGGACAACAGGAAGATCAAATGTCCGATTTGATCCGCTATGAGGTAATTGGTTAGCCTTGAGGCCTTTGAAGCCTTCTGTCCAGGTTCGAGCCCTGGTAGCGGAGCATGGTGGTTCGAAACCTCGCCCGGTGGGGTCGCCGATATCGTCGGTGGCCCCACCGGGCGAGAGTCGTTAGCGGGTCGATGGGCAGGGATGCTGTTCCCGCCTGGGTGAAGCCCCTCCGCGCGCGGCGCTATCCTCGTACTGCCCGGTTAACTAGGCATGGCCAGCGCTTGGCCGATCCACAGCCGTTACCGGGCGGTCCCCCGCCAGCGACGCCGAGGAGCCACCTCACGTGAGCCCCATCCGCCCGGCTGCCGTTGTCGTCCTCGCAGCGGGTGAGGGCACCCGCATGAAGTCGAAGACGACACCGAAGGTCCTCCACACCATGGCAGGGCGGTCCCTCGTGGGACATGTCGTAGCCGCGTCCCGGGCCCTGGAGCCCGAACACCTCGTTGTCATCGTCGGGCACATGCGTGAGCAGGTCGCCGCACACCTGGCCGCCGCCGATCCGCAGGCCCGCACCGTCATCCAGGAGCAGCAGAACGGCACCGGGCACGCCGTCCGCGTCGCGCTGGAGTCCCTGGCCGCCGACGGAGTCGAACTCGACGGCACGGTCCTGGTGGTCAACGGCGACACCCCGCTGCTCTCCCCGGACACCATGCGCGCACTGGTCGACGGCCACCGGGCCGACGGCAACGCCGTCACCGTGCTGACCGCCGTCGTGCCCGATCCCGCCGGCTACGGGCGGATCATCCGCGACGTGGACGGTTCGGTCCTGGGGATCGTCGAGCAGAAGGACGCCGACGAGGCCCAGCGTGGGATCGCCGAGATCAACTCGGGTGTGTACGTGTTCGACGGCAAGCTGCTCGCGCACGCGCTGACGCAGGTCGACACGGACAACTCGCAGGGTGAGGAATACCTCACCGACACCCTCGGCATCCTCCGGCTCGCCGGGCACCGGGTCGGTGCGCTGGCGGCGGCTGACCACCGGGAGATCCTGGGCATCAACGACCGGGTGCAGCTCGCCGAGGTCCGGCGGATCATGAACGACCTGCTGCTCGATGCGGCGATGCGGGCGGGCGTGACCGTGGTGGACCCGCGGACGACCTGGATCGACGTCGGTGTGACCTTCGGCCGGGACGCGTTGGTGCACCCCAACACGCGGCTGTACGGACGTACGTCCGTCGCCGAAGGCGCCGAGGTCGGCCCGGACTCCACGCTGACGGACACCGAGGTTGGCGCGGGCGCACAGGTGCGCTGCACCACCTCCGAGGGCGCGGTCATCGGTCCGGAGGCGACTGTCGGCCCCTACACCTACCTCCGTCCGGGCACGGTCCTCGGAGTCGCGGCCAAGGCCGGCGGCTTCGTGGAGATGAAGAACGCCCGGGTGGGTAACGGGTCCAAGGTGCCGCATCTGTCCTACGTCGGGGATGCGACCATTGGTGAGGCTTCCAACATCGGAGCGGCCACCGTGTTCGTGAACTACGACGGGGTGGCCAAGCACCACACCGTCGTGGGTGACCACGTGCGGGTGGGCAGCGATTCGATGCTGATCGCCCCGGTCACGATCGGCGACGGTGCTTACACCGCGGCCGGTTCGGTGATCACTCAGGATGTCCCCCCGGGCGCGATGGCGGTGGCCAGGGGACGGCAGAGGAACGTCGAGGGGTGGGTGGCCAAGGCGCGTCCTGGCTCGCCCGCCGCTGAGGCTGCGGTCAAGGCCGCGGTCAAGGCCGTGGCCGCGGCTGAGCAGGACCAGGCGGGGCAGGACCAGTCGGGGTCGTCGCAGGACGGCCCGGCTGACGCGAGCAGCAGCAGCAACAAGGAGACGGTGCAGTGACCGCGATCAAGACGTCCCCCGAGCGCAAGCTCACGCTTTTCAGCGGGCGGGCCCACCCTGAGCTGGCTCAGGAGGTCGCCGAAGCGCTGGGGACCGAGTTGGTCCCGACCAAGGCCTTCGAGTTCGCCAACGGCGAGATCTACGTCAGGTTCGAGGAGTCGGTGCGTGGTTCGGACGCGTACGTCATCCAGAGCCACACGGCGCCGATCAACAACTGGATCATGGAGCAGTTGATCATGGTGGACGCGCTCAAGCGCGCCTCCGCCAAGCGGATCACTGTCATCGTCCCGTTCTACGGCTACGCCCGGCAGGACAAGAAGCACCGCGGGCGTGAGCCCATCTCGGCGCGGCTGATGTCGGACCTGTTCAAGACCGCGGGCGCCGACCGCATGATGGCCGTGGACCTGCACACCGCGCAGATCCAGGGCTTCTTCGACGGCCCGGTGGACCACCTGTTCGCGCTGCCGCAGCTCGCCGACTACGTCGGTCAGCGGGTCGACCGCGACAACCTGACGATCGTCTCCCCGGACGCCGGCCGCGTGCGTGTCGCCGACCAGTGGAGCGACCGGCTCGGTGCGCCGCTGGCGATCATCCACAAGCGCCGTGACCCGAACGTCGCCAACCAGATCATCTCGGCCGAGGTGGTCGGTGACGTCAACGGCCGTGTGTGCGTGCTCGTGGACGACATGATCGACACCGGTGGCACGATCGTGGCGGCGGCCGAGGCGCTGTTCGCCAACGGTGCCGCCGACGTGATCGTGGCCGCGACGCACGGTGTGCTGTCGGGCCCGGCTGTCGACCGTCTGAAGAACTCCCGGATCAGTGAGGTCATCCTGACCGACTCGCTGCCCTTCCCGCCGGAGCGCCGCTTCGACAAGCTGACCCTGCTGCCGATCGCCCCGATGATCGCCCGCGCGATCCGCGAGGTGTTCGAGGACGGCTCCGTCACCAGCATGTTCGACGGCAACAGCTGAGTTCTCCGTACGGAATAGCCCCTGTCGTACGCCGTGTTCGGCGGACGGCGGGGGCTTTTCCATGCCCGGGGTGGTGACCGGGGAGGTTCGTCCGGACGGGTGAGCGGGGCACCCGATTTCGAGGTCTGGCCTTCAAGCGGGTAGGCTGCGGTGGTTGCCCGGCGAGGGATGCGTAAGCCTGTCTCCGTGATCGACGCGGTAGTGACGGCTCGCACGCTCTTCTCATCGGGCGCAATCGGGGACCCGGCAGCATCTGGCTGCCATTAGAGGTCCGGTCCGATAGCCATCCAGTCGGCAACGGTTCGAGGCTTCGCCCTACGGGGACCCCGCCCCGCCAGCCGCCACCGCGTCGTTCGAGGAGTACCCGTCGTGTCCGAGGTCCGTATCGTCGCCGAACCGCGTTCCGAGTTCGGCAAGGGTGCCGCTCGCCGCACCCGCAGCGCGGGCAAGGTTCCGGCCGTGCTCTATGGTCACGGCGCCGCACCGCTCCACCTGGCCCTTCCGGGTCACGAGCTGATGATGGCGCTTAAGACCCCCAACGTTCTTTTCGAGCTTGAGATCGACGGCAAGAAGGAGCTGGCGCTGCCGAAGGATGTGCAGCGTCACCCGATCAAGCGTCACCTCGAGCACATCGACCTCATCACCGTCATCCGTGGCGAGAAGGTCGTTGTTGAGATCCCCGTGACCACGGTCGGCGAAATCGCCCCCGGTGGTCTGCTGGAGAACGTCCTCAACACCCTGACCCTTGAGGCCGAGGCGACCAACCTCCCCACGGCCGTCGTGATCTCGATCGCGGGTCTTGAGGTCGGTCAGTCCATCCACGCGAAGGACGTCGAGCTGCCCGCAGGCTCGACCCTGGCCGTGGACGGCGACACCGTCGTCCTGCACGTCCTGCAGCCGGCTGCCGCTGAGGCCGCTGAGGGCGAAGCCACCACCGAGGCCTGAGCCTCCCGGTAGCTGAAAAAACAATGAGTGAGTCAAAGGCCCACGCCACCGCGGACAATGCTCCGTGGCTGGTCGTGGGCCTTGGCAATCCCGGGCCCGAATATGTCGGCAACCGGCACAACGTCGGGTTCATGGTGGCCGACCTGCTGGCCGGGCGGATGCGCGGTGGGGGTGCGCGCGAAGCGCGTCCGAGTAAGGGCGGTGGCGGGGGAGCGGTCGGGTTCAAGGCCCACAAGTCGCGCTCGCAGGTGGTCGAGGGCCGGCTCGGTGGTCAGCGGATCGTGCTGGCGAAGCCGCAGTCGTTCATGAACGTCTCCGGCGGTCCGGTGGTCGCGCTGCGCGACTTCTACAAGGCTCCGCTCGACCGGCTGATTGTGGTGCACGACGAGTTGGACATCGACTACGGGGCGCTGCGGCTGAAGTGCGGTGGCGGCGACAACGGCCACAACGGCCTGAAGTCGATCACGAAGACGCTCGGTCCCGACTACTTCCGGGTGCGTTTTGGCATCGGCCGCCCGCCGGGGCGGATGGACGTGGCGGCTTTTGTGCTGAAGGACTTCTCCGGTACGGAGCGCAAGGAGCTCGACTACTTCACCGACCGCGCGGCGGACGCCGTGGAGGCGCTGGTGGCCGAGGGCCTGGAGCGGGCGCAGGACACGTACAACACGTGAGCCCGCGCGGCGGGTAGTCCGTACGGTGGCTGAATTCTTCTTGACGAGCTTTATGCAACAGGGCTCCGACGGTCTCCGTCGGGGCCCTGTTGCTCTTCCGGCCGGCCGGCCGATCCCGCGTGCCCCGCGGGGTTCACCAGGTGCCGTCGTCGCGGATCCGGGCCGGTGCGGTGCCGTTGACGAGGGTGGTGACGGCGCTGTCCATGTCCGGGCCGAGGAACCACTCGCCGGTGTGGTCGAGGGCGAAGACGCGCCCGGCCGGGTCGATGGCGAGGTAGCCGGTGCCGATGGGCTGGCTGCCGTTCTTCCCGGGAGCGGAGAGCTCCTGCCCCAGGGGGCACAGGTGGGTGCCGAGCGTGCGGCCGATATCGGTGAGGGTGCGGGCGAGGTGGATGGCCCGGGTGGGGTCGATGACAAAGGGGTTGCGGGCGATGTGTTCGCCGGCGCCCTGGAGGTCGAAGTGCAGGCCGCCGAATTCGGCCCAGGCGTCGAGGGCGCTGGGGAAGACGCTGTGGCGGTGGTCGTCGGGGGACACGTGGTCGCTTATGTGGCGGGCCCACGTCTCGGCCTGGGTGAGGCGTTTGCGGCCGACGGTCCAGCCCGCGCGCTTGAGTTCGTGGATGACGTCGGTGGAGAAACGGGACATCTGGGTCTGCCTCCTACCTGTCTACGGGGTCGATGCCGAAGTGCTGGAGCAGCGGGCGGCAGGATCGGCAGGGCGGCTGGTAGGTGCTGTGGGCGGGGTCGCCGTCTTCGCGGATGCGGCGGACGGTGATCTTCGCGCCGCGCAGGGTCTTGCGGGCTTCGGCGATGGCGAAGGGCTTCTTGGCCGTCCGGCCCCGGCGCTTGGTCTCGACTTCGAATAGGTGTTCGGAGACGAGTTCGACCTCGGCGCAGCGTCCGCGCCAGCGTTCGCGTTGTTCGACGGGGAGGCTGTGCAGGACTTCGCTGACCAGCGGGTGCGGGATGGGGACAGTGTCGCCCTTGGCGCCGGTGCGGGTGCGGACGGTCTTCCCGATGAACAGGGCCGCAGCGACGGCGGGCAGGATGCTCTCGCGGGCGGTGCGCAGGGGCTGCGTCGTCCGGGGCTGCGTCGTCCGGGGCTGCGTCGTCCGGGGCTGTGCCTTGTCAGGCGGGGCAGTTGTGCTGTGGGGCGCGTCCGGGTGTTCCGGTGCGTCCGCGGCTTCCGGGGTTGTCTCCGGTGCTGCCGTGGTGGTGTCGGCCGCCGCCACGTGCCGTCCTTTCCTGTGGCACCCGGCGTGGTCAGGGTGCTCATCTGTGTCTGGTGCCGTCCGGGTGGGTGTGCCCGGGGTGTGTCTGTGCCGGGTGGGACGCTTGGCGGCTGTCGGTCCGTTCCGTCTGGTCTCTGTGCGCGTCCGTATCCCAGGGTGTCAAACGTTTGCGGGTGCGGTGCGGGCAGGGGCGGTCGAACGGTTGTTCCACGTCGTTTTCCTGGTCGTCGGCCGTCCCGGTGTCGGTGTGGTCCGGCGGGACTCGGCCGCGGACGGATTTCCGCAATGGGCCTGCGGGGTGCGCCGGTGGGCACTAGCGTCCTGTCTCAGAACGCATCGTGGGGGCGGGTTCGTGCTGTTGTGCGGGCCTTTCTGTGTGGTCGTCGGCGCAGTCGGATGTGCCGCGGCCCTGGGGGACGACCGGGGGGTTGACGCAGCGTCATGTCTGATGGGCGATTGAGTAGGGCGATCGGGCTAGCGGTGGTGGGCGCGGGTTACTGGGGGCCGAACCTGGTGCGGAACGCGCAGGCCACGCCGGGGTTGCGGTTGGAGTGGCTGTGTGATCTCGATGAGGAGCGCGCGCGGTCGGTGCTGGGGGGTTACAGCACGGTCGGGGTGACGTCGTCGTACGACGACGTGCTGGCGGACGAGTCGGTGCGGGCGGTGGCGGTCGCGACGCCGGCGTCGACGCATTTCGAACTGGTGCGCGCGGCGCTGGAGGCGGGCAAGCACGTGTTGGTGGAGAAGCCCATCACGTCGAGCCGCGCTGATGCGGTGAAGTTGGTGGAACTCGCCGAGCGCAACGGGCTGGTGCTGATGTGCGACCACACGTTCTGCTACCTGCCGGTGGTGCAGCGCATCCGTGAGATGGTGCACGGCGGTGAGGTGGGCGAGGTCCAGTTCATCGATTCCGTACGGATCAATCTTGGTCTGGTCCAGCCCGATGTGGATGTTCTGTGGGACCTCGCGCCGCATGACCTGTCGATCCTCGACTTCATCCTGCCGCCGGGGGTGACCCCCGTGTCGGTGGCCGCGCACGGTGCGGATCCGCTGGGGACGGGCCGGGCCTGCCTGGCCTACCTGGTGGTCAGGTTGTCCAACGGGGCGATAGCGCACGTGCATGTGAACTGGCTGTCGCCGACGAAGGTCCGGACGATGATCGTCGGTGGTTCGCGGCGCACGCTGCACTGGGACGACATGAATCCGGCGGCGCGGCTGCACGTGTACGACAAGGGTGTTGAGCTGTCCGCGACGCCGTCGGCGGAGACCAGGCGGCGGCATCTGATCTCGTACCGGACGGGTGACGCGGTCGCTCCGGCGCTGCCGACGACGGAGGCGCTGCGTGGGGTGATGGCGGAGTTCGCCGACGCGATCGCCACCTCTCGTCCGGCGTTGACCGACGGGCGGTCCGGGCTCCGGGTCCTGGAACTGCTTGAGGCTGCGTCGTTGTCGATGGAGCTGGGCGGGGCGACGGTGCCTGTGGGGTCTGCCGCGTCGGACTTGGGGGCGGCCTGCGCGAAACCCGGTGACCTGGTTGAAGACGTGCTCCCCCGGCAGCGGGGGCGCAGTGAGAGGGACGCGGACTGATGGTGGAACTCAAGGGTGCGGACTGCCTGGTGACCGGCGGCGCGGGGACGATCGGCTCGGCGATCGTCGAGCAGTTGCTCGCCGCGGGGGCCGGCCGGGTCGTGGTGCTGGACAATCTGACGCGGGGGCGGCGGCGGAATCTCGCCGAAGCGCTGGAGGACCGCAGGTGTGAGCTGGTCTCCGGTGACATCCGGGACCGGGAGTTGCTCGCCCGGCTGATGCCGGGCACTGATGTGCTGTTCCATCAGGCGGCGATCCGGATCACCCAGTGTGTGGAGGAGCCCAGGCTGGCGTTGGAGGTGCTGGTCGACGGGACGTACAACGTCCTGGAGGCGGCGGTGGCGGCGCGGGTGGGCAAGGTGGTCGCGGCGTCGTCGGCGTCGGTGTACGGCCTGGCGGACACCTTCCCGACGGCGGAGACGCAGCATCCGTACGACAACGACACGATCTATGGTGCGGCGAAGACGTTCAATGAGGGGCTGTTGCGCAGTTTCGGGGCGATGTACGGCCTGGACTACGTGTGTCTGCGGTACTTCAACGTGTACGGGCCGCGGATGGACATCCACGGGCTGTACACCGAGGTGCTGATCCGGTGGATGGAGCGGATCTCCGAGGGGCAGCCGCCGTTGATCTTCGGTGACGGTCTCCAGACGATGGACTTCGTGCACACCTACGACATCGCGCGGGCGAACCTGCTCGCCGCGCGGTCACCTGTGTCAGGTGAGGTGTACAACATCGCGCGGGGCGAGGAGGTCTCGCTCAAGGAACTGGCCGAGGGGCTGCTGGCGGCGATGGGCGCGCGGGGCTTCGCGGTGGACGGTCTCGGTGTCGAACACGGTCCTGACCGCAAGGTGAACGGTGTGACCCGGCGGCTCGCCGACGTGTCCAAGGCTGAGCGGGACCTCGGCTGGACGGCGGGGATCGGCCTGGACGAGGGGCTGCGGAACCTCGTGGCCTGGTGGACGGAGAACCGGACGTGACGGGGGCGTCGATGGATCGGATCCCGGTGATGAAGCCGTACTTCGGCGAGGAGGAGGCCCTCGCGGCGGCCGACGCGGTGCGCAGTGGCTGGGTGGCGCAGGGGCCGCGGGTCGCTGAGTTCGAGCGGGCGTTCGCGGGCTACCTGGGTGTGCCGGACGCGGTCGCGGTGTCGTCGTGCACGACGGCGTTGCATCTGGCGTTGATCGGTGCGGGGATCGGCCCCGGTGACGAAGTGGTGGTGCCTTCGCTGTCGTTCATCGCGACGGCCAACGCGGTGCGCTACGTCGGTGCGACGGTGGTGTTCGCCGACGTCGAGCCGGCCACCGGGAACCTCACCCCGGCCACGGTCGGGGAGCGTTTGTCCGACCGTACGCGGGCGGTGATCCTGGTCGACCAGGGCGGGATCCCGGCCGACCTGGACGCGGTGCGGGCGCTGTGCGATCCGCTCGGCGTCACCGTCGTCGAGGATGCCGCGTGTGCGGCGGGCAGTACGTACAAGGGCCGTCCGGTGGGGCAGGGGGCGGTGTTCGCCGCGTTCTCTTTCCACCCGCGGAAGTTGCTGACCTGCGGCGAGGGCGGCATGGTCACGGTGGGGCGGGCGGAGGCGGCGGCCCGGTTGCGGCGGTTGCGCGAGCACGGGATGAGCGTGAGCGCCGCGGAGCGGGAGAAGTCGCTGACGCCGGTGATCGAGACGTACGACGAGGTCGGCTTCAACTACCGCATGACGGATATTCAGGCGGCGGTGGCGCTGGTGCAGTTGGGTCGGTTGCCGGGTGTTGTGGAGCGTCGGCGGGAGATGGCCGGGCGCTACCGCAAGCTGCTCGCCGACGTGCCGGGGCTGCTGATGGCCGACGATCCCGAGTACGGCGAGGGCAATGTGCAGTCCTTCTGGGTGCTGTTGCCCGAAGGTGCCGACCGGGACGGCCTGTTGGCGCACCTGGCCGAGTCGGGTGTCTCGGCGCGGCGCGGGATCATGGCGTCGCATCTGGAGCCCGCGTACGCGGACGCGCGGGTGTCGCTGCCGGTCACCGAGCGGATCTCCCGGGACTCCCTGATCCTGCCGCTGTTCCACCAGATGACGGAGGATCAGCAGGACCGGGTGGTCGAAGCGTTCCGTACGGGGGTGTCCGCATGACCGGGGTTCCGCTGGTCGACCTGGCCGCGGCGCACGCGGAGGTCGCCGGCGAGGTGGCGGCGGGCTGGGCGCAGGTGCTGGCCCGTACGGCCTTCGTCAACGGCCCTGACGTGGGTGAGTTCGAGCGGGAGTTCGCCGAGTTCTCCGGGGCCGCGTACTGCGTGGCCGTGGCCAACGGCACCGATGCGATCGAACTCGCGCTGCGGGCCGTGGACTTGGAGCAGGGCTCGGGGGTGGTGATCCCCGCGAACACGTTCGTGGCCTCGGCGGAGGCGGTGGTGCGCGCGGGCGGCGTGCCGGTGTTCGCCGATGTGGACGACGAGTTCCTGCTGCTCGACCCGGCGCAGGCGGCCGACGCGGTGACCGGTGAGGTGCGGGCACTGCTGCCGGTGCACCTCAACGGGCAGCTCGCGCCGATGGAGCCGCTGGTGCGACTCGCCGAAGAACAGGACCTGCTGCTCTTCGAGGACGCCGCGCAGTGCCAGGGGGCGACGCAGGGCGGCCGGGGGCCCGGCAGTTGGGGTTACGCCGCGTCGACGAGTTTCTACCCGGGCAAGAACCTCGGCGCGTACGGCGACGGCGGCGCGGTGCTGACGAACAATGAGGCGCTCGCGCAGGCGGTGCGGGAGCTGGGCGACCACGGGGCGACGGCGAAGTACGTGCATGCCCGGCTCGGGTTCAATTCGCGCCTGGACACGTTGCAGGCGGTGGTCCTGCGGGCCAAACTCGCCCGCCTCGCCGGGTGGAACGAGGCCCGGCGGGCGGCGGCGGCGCGCTACGCCGGACTGCTCGGCGGGGCCGACGGCGTGCGGCTGCCGCGGACCGCGCCGGGCAACGAGCACGTGTGGCACCTGTACGCGGTGCGGGTGGCGAACCGGGACGGTGTCCTGAAGGCGCTGAACGCGGCCGGGATCGGGGCCGGCGTCCACTACCCGACGCCGGTGCACTTGCAGCCCGCGTTCCGGGGTCTGGGCTATGCGCCCGGTGACTTCCCGGTGACGGAGAAGGCGGCGGGGGAGATCCTGACGCTGCCGCTGTTCCCGCAGATCACGGAGGAGCAGCAGGTGCGGGTGGTGGAGGTGCTGGTGAAGGCTGTCTGAGCACGGAATGCTCCCGGAGCCCGCCGTCCCCCGGGGTGGTGGGCTCCGGCGTTCCGGCTGCCAGCGGGTGCGCTGTCCGGCAAGGCGGAACAGGGGTGACCCGGTACCGTTGTCACGTAACGTGTTCACGCCCTGGCTCGATCCCGCGAAGGAGGCTGTCATGACGGTAATAAGCGAAGAGGCACAGATGCTGTCGCGTTACTTGCATGACATGGAGGTCCCGGACGGACTCCGGGCGGAGATCATCGGGGGTCGTATCGTGATGTCGCCGATCGGTCGGGGCGGGCATGCTCTGACCATTGGCATGGTTGCCGACCAGCTCAAAGCGGCCTGCCCCAAGGGCATGTGGGTGACCGGCAGCGTCCAGTTCCGCGCTCCACACAGCGGGGAGGAGCCGATCCCGGACATTTCTGTCGTGCCGGAACAGGCTCTCCGCGAAGACCAGAGCTTCTACCTCATGGACATCGCTGAGTTGGTGGTGGAGGTCGGCTCGGAGAGCACAGTGGGGGACGACCGGGACAAGAAGCGGCATCTGTACGCGGCCGAACATGTCGGGCTCTACCTGCTGGTGGACAGGCTGAAGTCCACGGTCACGTTGTTCTCGAACCCGGTGGACGGCGACTACCGCAACTGCAACACCGTCACCTACGGCGGAACGCTGCCAGTCCCGGAGCCGTTCGGCTTTGAGCTGGTGACCGAAGGGTTCCCGCCGTACATCCGGCGATGAGTGGGGCGTTCGCAGCAGTTTGGGGAAAAGCGACCGGATGGCCGGGGCCGTCGGGAGGCGGCGTGTAGTCAGAGCTCGTGCAGTCGGTGGATCTCCCGCAGTACATCGGCCATGTGCAGGCCCAGGGTGGTCTTCACCGAGCGGATGACCGCCCGGGCCGGCTGTGCGGGCCCGTCGCCCAGGGCGACTTCGCGCAGCCGCAGGACACCGTCCCCGGTGAGGACGTCGACGCCGTGGTCGCTGCTGAGCACGACGCGGCCCGGGACACGGCCGGTGTAGTTCGGAGCGTCCGGCGCCGGTTCGGCCCGTAGGACGCGGAGCTGCTCCAGGTCGAGGAAGGTGAACGCCGCCGGGTAGGGCGGGCCGAGCGCGCGGATCAGCCGGTCGACGACCGCGGTGGGCTGCGTCCAGTCGATCTGGCCGTCCTGGGGGAGGCGCGTGCAGCCGTACGTGGCCTGTGATTCCTCCTGCGGCTCGCCGAGGCTGCCGGACAGTCGCCTGGCCACCGCTGCCGGAAGGAGTTCGCGCTGGCGGGAGTTCAGTTTCGCGTACAGGTCTGTGATGGTGTCCCGGGGGCCGATGCTGATGAGCTCCTGCGCGAGGATGCCGCCCGCGTCGAGGCCCGGTGCCATGTCGTGCACCGTGACGGCCGTGTGCGGATCGCCGTTGATGATCGCCCAGTTGACGTTGGCCCGCCCGCGTCCGCGTGGCAGCGGCGCGTAGTGCACATTGACGAACGGGCAGAGTTTCAGCAGTCGGTCGGGGATGATCCGGTCGTACGAGGACGTGACGACACAGTCGGGCAGCACGGAGGAGACAAGCTCCTCGACCCGACCCAGGGCGGTTTCCGGGTCGACGGGAATGCCGAGCCTGGCCGCCCGTCTGGTCGCCGCGTCGTCCCCGGGACGGACGAGGGTTACCACCTCGAACTTGTCGTGCAGGGCTTCCAGCGCGTCGAGGGTGGTCGGTCCGACGCCGATCAGCAGGATGCGGGCGGTCATGGCAGTACTTCCGGCAGCGGGTCGAGGTAGGCCAGGTCTTCGGCGGTGCGCTCGGTGCGCAAGAGCACTTCGCCGACTTTCAGCCCGCCGGCCTGGAGGCGGACGATCGGTTCGGGCCCGATGGCGGAGGGGAGCACCCCCATGTGTCCGGCGCCGGGTGCGATTTGTGGCCAGTACGGGATGCCCGCCGCGGTGAGCGCGGCGCGGTCGATGTCGCCCCAGTACTGCACCACGATGGAGCCCTTGGCCCGTTGGGCCTCCGCTGCGCCGAACACGGGTTTCCCGCGCGGGCGCTGGGCCACCAGGACGACGTCCGGCGGGCTGTCGTCGACCTCGTCCAGGCAGGAGGCGCAGGAGACTTCGGCACCGGCTGCTTCGAGCCCCCGCACGAGGTAGGGCGCGAACGGGTTGTCGCACAGCACGAGGATCTTCAGCCCGAGGACGGCGATCCCGGCGTCGCCGAGTTCTCGTACGGCCATCGGGCCCAGCTGCTCGAACACGCCCACCTTCGGGTGGCGTTCGTTGGTTCCGGCGACCTGGATTCCGTGGTGCCGCAGGGCGGCCAGGTCGAGGTCGGCGCGTTCGCGGTCGAGTTCCCAGGCCTCGAACATCAGGGGTACGACGGCGCCGGGCTTCATCCGGGCGGCGAACTCCGCGTCGATCGGCCGCAGGTGGCCGCTGTTGGTGACGATGTCGGCCTTGCCGATCGGGGCTTCGTCCAGACCGCCGATGAACGAGATCTGCTTGTCGACACCGGCGATCCTGTACAACTCGTCGTGGAATCGGCCTACTTCAGCGACTGACCCGTAGCGGGTATCGCGGGCGTGGACCATGACCCACCGGGCTCCGGCGAGGGCCGCGATGACGGGAGTGACCGCGTACGCGCCGGTGGCGCCTTCGGTCAGGACGGTGCGCCCCGACAGGTCGAGGTCCATCTCCTCGACCGCCCGGCGGGCGAGCCGGACCAGCCGCTCTGGGGCGAATCCCGGTCTGTTCACAGCGCCTCCACGTTGGAGCCGGGGTCCAGGACCCGACGGGTGTCGAGGATGAACGCGGCGTGTTCCCGTACGAGATCGAAATCGGTGTCGTCGTGGTCTACGAGGACGACCACCGCGTCGGATTCCCGTACGACGTCTTCGGTCAGGTCGACCCGCTTGAGCCGGGAGTCCAGCAGCTGGCCCGGGTCCACGTGCGGGTCCACCGCGCTGACCTCGGCGCCGAGCGCGAGCAGCAGCCGGGCGATGTGCACGGACGGTGATTCGCGGGCGTCGCCGGTGTTCTTCTTGTAGGCCAGGCCGAGCAGCAGCACCTTCGAGCCGTTGACTGACTTGCGCCGCTCGTTGAACGCGGCGGTAAGTCTCCGTACGACGTAGTCGGGCATGTGGTTGTTGACGTCGTTGGCCAGCTCGACGAAGCGGAACGACTGCCCCAGGGTGCGCTGCACCCGCCACGACAGGTAGGACGGGTCGATGGGCAGGCAGTGCCCGCCGACGCCGGGGCCCGGCGTGAAGCGCATGAACCCGAAGGGCTTCGTCGAGCAGGCGTCTATCGCCTCCCACACGTCGATGCCCAAGTCGTGGGCGAACATGGCGACTTCGTTGATCAGTGCGATGTTGACGTGCCGGAAGGTGTTCTCGATGAGCTTGGTCAGCTCGGCTTCCTTGGTGCTGCTGACCGGCACGGTGCGGTCGATCAGCGAGCTGTAGAAGCCGTCGACGGCCTTGAGGGACTCCGCGTCTGTCCCAGAGACGACCTTGGGGGTGTTCACCAGGTTGTACACCGGGTTGCCCGGGTCGATGCGCTCGGGGCTGTAGCCGAGGTGGAAGTCCTGACCCACAGTCAGCCCTGAGCCCTCTTCGAGGATCGGGCCCACCAGCTCCTCGGTCGTGCCCGGGTAGGTGGTCGATTCGAGGACCACCGTCGCACCGGGCCGCAGGTAGCGGGACAGGGTGCGGGCCGACTCCTCGATGTAGGAGAGGTCCGGCACGCCTTCGCGCAACGGTGTCGGCACGGTGATCACCGCGATGTCGAACCCGCCGAGGTCCCGTGGTTCGTCGGTGGGACGGTAGCGACCGGCGTCCAGGATCTCCCGGACCTTCGCGGCCGGGATGTCCTCGACGTAGGACTCCCCGGCGGCGAGCTTCTTGATCCGCGCGGAGTCGACGTCGAACCCGACCACATCGTGCCCGACTTCAGCCGCCCGGACCGCGAGCGGCAGTCCCACATAGCCCTGACCGGCGATGACAACCCGCATGACCGTGAACCCCCTGCTTGCCGACGGCAATCCCCCCGGATCGCAGGGGAAACGCTATGCGAGGCGGACGCGGCGTGGGGGCGGAATCTGCGAACAGGTCAGGGGAAGGCCGAAAGCCCCGGCTCGCCGGGGCTTTCAGGATGTTTCAAGGGTGCGGGCCGGACGGGATGTCCGGACTGAACGCAGTGCTCAGGCCGACCACACCAGCGACTGCATCTCCGTGTACGCGTGCATCGCGTACGAGCCGCAGTCGCGGCCGACGCCCGACAGCTTGAAGCCGCCGAAGGGCGCCTCCATGTGACGGCCCATCGTGTTGATGGACACGCCGCCGGACTCCAACTGCCCGGCGACCTTGAAGGCGCGGGTCGTGTCACCGGAGAACACGTAGCTGATCAGGCCGTAGTCGGAGTCGTTGGCGATCGCGACCGCGTCGTTGTCGTCCCCGTCGAACGGGATGACCGTGACGACCGGGCCGAAGAACTCCTCGCGGGCGATGGTCATCTTGTTGGTGGCGTCGGCGAACAGGGTGGGCTCGATGAAGAAGCCCTTCTCCAGTTCCTTGGGCCGGCCGCCGCCGGTGACCAGGCGGGCGCCCTCTTCGATGCCCGTGGCGATCAGCGCCTCGATGCGGCCCCGCTGGACGGCCGAGATGACCGGGCCGACCTGCGTCTCTTTGTCGGCGGGGTCGCCGACCTTGAGGGACGAAGCGTACTCGGCGAGCTTGGCCACCAACTCGTCGTAGATGCCGCGCTGCGCGATGACCCGGGTCGGGGCGGTGCAGATCTGGCCGGAGTAGAAGCTCCAGACCGAGCCGATGCCCGCGACGGCCGCGTCGACGTCCGCGTCGTCGAAGACGATGCAGGCGCCCTTGCCGCCGAGCTCCATGAGCTGGCGTTTCATGCCGCGCCCGGCGACCTCGGCGATCCGCTGGCCGACGGTGGTCGAGCCGGTGAACGACACCATGTTCACCTCGGGCGCGTCCACGACGGCCTGACCGACCTCGACGCCCGACCCGGTGATCACGTTGAAGACCCCGGCCGGGAGGCCGGCCTGCTCCAGTGCGTTGGCCATCTTGAAGACGCCCAGCGGGTCCTGCGGGGCGGGCTTCACGATGACGGTGTTGCCCATGGCGAGCGCGGGCGCGACCTTGCCCGCGGTGTTCGCCAGGGGGTTGTTGTACGAGGTGATGCAGGTGACCACACCGACCGGGCGGCGCACTGCCACCGCGCTGAACAGTCCGGCCTTGGACAGCGGCGTGTCCGGGGTGGCCTGCGGCGGCAGCGCCGTCTCGACCGGCTCGGTCGCGCCCTTCGCGTAGCGCTTGAACCGGGACCAGGTCGTGCCGACGTGCATGCCGAACGCGACGGCGGTGGTCGCGCCGGTCTCCGCGACGGTCAGCTCGACGATGCCGTCCTGGGCGAACATGAGGTCCGCGGCCTTGTCGAGGATCTTCGCGCGCTCCTCCGGGGACGTGCGGGACCAGCCGGGGAGGGCGGCCTTGGCAGCCTTGGCGGCGGCGTACGCCTGGGCGACGGACGCCTCCGGGGCGAGGCCCACGACCTCTTCAGTCGCCGGGTTGATGACCTCGTAGTAGCCGTTCTCCGGCTCGACCCATGCGCCGTTGATGTAGAGATTCTGCTGCTTCGGGCTGCTCATGCTGTCCGTCTTCTCCCCTGGATCCTGGTCCGACGCGCCTGGGTGCGGTGGACCTGGGTGCGATGGGCCCGGGTGCAGTGCGCCTGAGTGCGACCTGCGAATCCGACGACCCGTCAGATTTCTGCGGATCCCATTGGACCCCGTACTACCTGCGTTGCCAAGGGGACCGCTGGTAGAGCGGCGCGGGTCACACTGCCGACGGCGGCGCCGGGCGAGGGGCGGCTGTCGGGCCCCCGGCGTAGGCTGGAACACGTACCCCGGGTCTTTACAGATTCGGGGCAGTTTGTGTTGGCCGCGCGGTGTCTTGCCCAGCGCTGTGCGTGGCCCTGCTGCGGAGGATCAAAGCACTGATGAGTCTGACCGGTCTGCTTGATGTCCTGCTCGACGATCCCGCGTTGGCCCAGGGGGTGCGCACAGCGGCCGCGGGGGAGCCGGACTCGCGCCTTGAGCTCGTCGGCCCCCCGTCCCTGCGGCCCTTTGTCGTCGCCGCGCTCGCGGCCAAGGCCGAACGGCCCGTCCTGGCGGTCACCGCCACCGGACGGGAGGCCGAGGACCTCGTCGCGGCCCTCGCCTCGTTCCTGCCGGCCGACTCCGTGGTGGAGTTCCCGTCCTGGGAGACGCTGCCGCACGAGCGCCTGTCGCCCCGCTCGGACACCGTCGGACGGCGCATCGCCGTGCTGCGCCGCCTGGCGCACCCCACCGCCGACGGCGGGGAGACCGGCGCGGTCAAGGTTGTCGTCGCGCCGATCCGCTCTGTGCTCCAGCCGCAGGTCAAAGGACTGGGCGACCTCATCCCTGTGGCCTTGCAACGGGGGGCTTCGGTCGGTCTCGAAGCCACCGTCGAGGCGCTGGCGGCGGCCGCGTACTCCCGCGTCGACCTGGTCGAGAAGCGCGGCGACTTCGCCGTCCGCGGCGGCATCCTCGACGTTTTCCCGCCCACCGAGGAGCACCCGCTGCGGGTGGAGTTCTGGGGCGACGACGTCGAGGAGATCCGCTACTTCAAGGTCGCCGACCAGCGGTCCCTCGAAGTGGCGCCGCACGGTCTGTGGGCACCCCCGTGCCGGGAGCTGCTGCTGACCGACGACGTTCGGGAGCGGGCCCGCAAACTCCTGGAGCTGCACCCCAACCTCGCCGACATGCTCGACCGGATCGCCGAGGGCATCGCGGTGGAGGGCATGGAGTCCCTGGCCCCGGTGCTCGTCGACGACATGGAGCTGCTGATCGACGTGCTCCCGGCCGGCAGCCACGTGCTGGTGTGCGACCCGGAGCGGGTGCGCACCCGCGCCTCCGACCTGGTGGCCACCAGCCGCGAGTTCCTGGAGGCGTCCTGGGCGGCCGCCGCCGGTGGTGGCCAGAGCCCCGTCGACCTCGACGCCGCGTCGCTGTGGTCCTTGGCCTCCGTACGGGAGCACTCCGCGGAAATCGGCGTCCCGTGGTGGTCGCTGAGCCCCTTCGGTGAGGGTGTCGACGCCGCTGACCTGACCATCGGGGCGCAGGTGGTCCCCACCTACCGCGGTGACCAGCCGCGGGTCCTGACCGACATCCGCGGGCGCCTCGCCGACGGGTGGCGGGTCGTGGTGGTCACGGAGGGCGCCGGAACGGCGCAACGGTACGGAGAACTCCTGGGCAACGAAGGCATCGCGGCGCGCTGTGTGCCCGACCTGGTGTCGGTCCCTGAGCCGGGCGTCGTCCACGTGACGACCGGGGTGATCGACAACGGCTTCATCTCGGAGTCGCTGAAGACGTTCGTGGTGACCGAGTCGGACATCTCGGGGCAGCGCAGTTCCACCAAGGACATGCGCAAGATGCCGTCGAAGCGGCGCAACGTGGTGGATCCGCTGGCGCTCAAGCAGGGCGACTTCGTGGTGCACGAGCAGCACGGTGTCGGCAAGTACATCGAGATGGTGCAGCGCACGGTGAGCGGCGCTCAGCGCGAATATCTGCTGCTCGAATACGCACCGGCGAAGAAGGGCCACCCGGGGGACCGGCTGTTCGTGCCCACGGACCAACTGGAGCAGGTGACGAAGTACGTCGGCGGCGAGGCCCCGACGCTGCACCGGCTGGGCGGCGCGGACTGGGCGAAGACGAAGGCGAAGGCGAAGAAGGCGGTCAAGGTCATCGCCGGTGACCTGATCAAGCTGTATTCCGCGCGGATGGCCGCGCCCGGGTACGCGTTCGGGCCGGACACTCCGTGGCAGCAGGAACTGGAGGACGCGTTCCCGTTCGTGGAGACGCCCGACCAGCTGTCGACCATCGCCGAGGTCAAGCAGGACATGGAGAAGGGTTATCCGATGGACCGCCTGGTGTGCGGTGACGTCGGCTACGGCAAGACTGAGATCGCCGTACGGGCGGCGTTCAAGGCGGTGCAGGACGGCAAGCAGGTGGCGGTGCTCGTGCCGACGACGCTGCTCGTCCAGCAGCACTTCTCGACGTTCACCGAGCGCTACGCGCAGTTCCCGGTGAACGTTCGGGCGCTGTCCCGGTTCCAGACGGACACCGAGGCCAAGGCCGCCCTGGAGGGCATCGCCGAAGGGTCCGTCGACGTCATCATCGGAACGCACCGGCTGTTCTCGAAGGAGACCAGGTTCAAGGACCTGGGGCTGGTCATCGTCGACGAGGAGCAGCGGTTCGGTGTCGAGCACAAGGAGCAGCTCAAGCAGTTGCGGGCCAACGTGGACGTGCTGACGATGTCCGCGACGCCGATCCCCCGCACGCTGGAGATGGCGGTGACCGGCATCCGGGAGATGTCGACGATCACCACGCCGCCGGAGGAGCGGCACCCGGTGCTGACCTTCGTCGGTCCGTACGAAGAGCGCCAGATCGCCGCGGCCATCCGCCGGGAGCTGCTGCGGGAGGGGCAGACCTTCTACATCCACAACCGGGTGGAGTCGATCGACCGGGCGGCGGCGAAGATCCGCGAGTTGGTGCCCGAGGCGCGGGTCGCCGTCGCACACGGGCAGATGAACGAGCACGCGCTGGAACAGATCGTGGTCGATTTCTGGGAGAAGCGGTTCGACGTGCTGGTGTGCACGACGATCGTCGAGTCCGGCATCGACATCTCGAACGCGAACACACTGGTCGTGGAGCGTGCCGACAACTTCGGCCTGTCGCAACTGCACCAGCTGCGCGGCCGGGTGGGCCGGGGCCGGGAGCGGGCGTACGCCTACTTCCTCTACCCGCCGGAGAAACCGCTGACGGAGACGGCGCACGAGCGGCTCGCGACGATCGCCCAGCACACCGAGATGGGCGCGGGCATGTACGTGGCGATGAAGGACCTGGAGATCCGCGGCGCGGGCAACATGCTCGGCGGGGAGCAGTCGGGGCACATCCAGGGCGTCGGCTTCGACCTCTACATGCGGATGGTCGGCGAGGCGGTGAACCAGTACAAAGAGGCCGCCGCCGGGATCGACGCGGTGGAGGAGTACGCGGACGTCAAGGTCGAACTGCCGATCGACGCGCACATCCCGCACGACTACGTGCCGGGGGAGCGGCTGCGCCTTGAGGCCTACAAGCGGATCGCGGGGATCACCGAGGAAGAGCAGGTCCCGGCGGTGCGTGAGGAACTGCTCGACCGGTACGGCAAGTTGCCGGTCGAGGTGGAGAACCTGCTGTCCGTCGCGCTGTTCCGGGCGCACGCCCGCAAGGCCGGGCTGCGCGAGGTGCTGCTGCAGGGCAACTATGTGCGCTTCGCGCCGGTGGACCTGCGCGAGTCGCAGGAGATGAAGCTTCAGCGGCTCTACCCCAAGACTCTGGTGAAGGCGTCGGCGGAGCAGATCCTCGTACCCAAGCCGATGACGGCGCGCATCGGTGGCAAGCCGCTGCGGGACGCGGCGGCGCTGGACTGGGCGTGGAAGCTGATCGACGGCGTGCTGGACCCGGTCAAGTAGCCGGCCGGGACTCCGCTGGAACACAGCAAGGGCGCTCATCCTCCCCCACCGGGTGATGAGCGCCCTTGCTGTCGTCAGGTGGTCCTGTCGGCCGACGTCCTCATTGCCGGCCAGGCCATTGTCCTTGTCGAGGACCTGGATGTAGGTGATCTTGAGGGTCTTGTGGTCCTCGACCCACTGCTTGACTTCCTGGGTGATGGACGTGGCGGTTTCTGTGCTGCTGTCGCCGCCCGGCAGTGTGGTGTTGACGGTGACCTCGTAGTCGGTGGAGCCGCTGACTGTCCTGGCCGCGCGGACCTCGGTGACCTTCGAGCCGTTTGCGGTCGCCTTCAGCGCGGCCTGGAGGTCTGCGGCGAGCCGGCTATTCGCTGAGCTCGACCGTGGCCTTGCCGTCGGAGAACAGGCCCGGCTTGAACGCCAGTTTGAGGCCGGTCTCGTCCTTGGGGACTTCGAAGACCACGGTGCCGCGACGGGATTCGCCGGGTGTGACGGTTCCGTCGGGCTGCTTCTGCGCGCTCTCGGCGGTGATGGTGATGTTGTAGGTCCGGTTCTTTGAGTCCTTCAGGTCCAGCGCGAGGATCGTGGAGAAGCTCTCGCTCTTCGTGCCGTTGTTGGTGACCTCAAGATCCACCGCCACCCAGCGGTTGGCGTCCTTCGGTTTGATGAAGTTGTTGGTCGGCGTCAACGGGTCGGTCACCTCGTGGACGGTGAACTGCCAGTCCTTGAGCTTGATCTGGTCGCCGACCTTGAAATTCTCCTCAGCCGGCTTCTTGGTGCCGGTGGCCTTCCGGGCCGCGGAATCATCGGCGGGCTTGTCGGCGGGCTTGGCGGAAGTGCTGCTGTCCACGGACTGGGCGGTGCTCGGAGCCACCTTCGTCGGCTTGTCCTTGTCGCCTCCGCCGCTCACCGCGGCTCCGATGGCGCAGGCCAGGAAGAACGCGCCGACACCGGTCATGATCTTGTGCCGGGAGAACCAGCTGCCCCTGGGCGGCTGCGGTGCCGGCTGCATGCCGTACGGGGGGTTGTACTGGCCCTCGGGATGGCCGGACGGCGGCTGCGGGAGGTGCTGCGACATGGAGAAGACCCCTTCGGGATGCCGGTGGTCCGGCGCGGAGGAACTCGGTGGCTGCGGACCGGAGGAAGAGAATGAGAGCTGCCGCCTTCCGGCAGGCGAGCCCTTGTTCGTCCGTGGATTCATCACAACAGATATTGTGAACGCTGTCAACAGTATGAAATTTGCCAACTCAAGTCTACGAGTGTGAATGCGTCCGTGTTGTAGTGTTTTTGTGTATGTGGTTACTCGGCGCCTGACGGCTCGTTGTGAACCGCGCCGACAGGTACCAGGAGGGGTGGAGAACATGACGGAGCAGATGCCGGAGATGACGGCGGAGGTCACCGCGGCTGAGATCGCCCGACTGGCCGGGGTGGGGCGCGCCGCAGTGAGCAACTGGCGTCGCCGACATGGAGACTTCCCCAAGCCGAGCGGTGGCACGGAGACCAGCCCGACCTTCGCGCTCTTCGACGTGGAGGCGTGGCTGCGCTCCCAGGGGAAGATCGCCGAAGTGTCCGCGGCGGACCGCGCCTGGCAGCGGATGGAACTGCAACGGGACGAACCCGGAGGTGTGCTGTCCGCGCTGACCGCAGCCGGAGAAGCCCTGCTCAACCGGCTCAGGCACCCGAAGAAGAGCACGCCCGCCGACGCCCTGACCGAGGCTGTGAACACCCTCGCCGCGCAGACCGGGCCCGTTGCGGCCTTCGAACATCTCCTCGGCCGCTATACGGACGGCAACCCGCGCGGTTTCACCCCCACCCCGGCACCACTCGCCGCGCTGATGGCCGACCTCGCCCTCGCCGCGCACCCGAAGCCCGCCGCGGTGCTCGACCCGGCGGCCGGCCTGGGCACCCTCCTGCGCGCCGTGCCCGAAGCGGCCACCCTGCACGGCCAGGAGACCGACCCCGACCTCGCCCGCCTCGCACAACTGCGCTTCGCCCTGCACGCCTTCAGCGCGGGCGGGGCCGCCGCCGGGCCCGCCGCCGAGATCCGCACGGGCGACGCCCTGCGCGCGGACGCCTTCGGTGACCGTACGGCCGACATCGTGCTCACCCACCCCCCGCACAACGAACGCGCCTGGGGCTACGAGGACCTGGCGTACGACCCACGTTGGGAGTACGGCCTGCCGCCGCGCACCGAGAGCGAACTAGCCTGGGTGCAGCACGCGTTGGCGCACCTGAAACCCGGCGGCACCGCCGTGGTCGTGATGCCCCCCGCCGCGGCGTCCCGCCGGTCAGGCCGCCGCATCCGCGCCGAACTGCTGCGCCGCGGGTCACTGCGCGCCGTGGTCGCGCTGCCCGCCGGAGTCGCCGCGCCGTACGGCATCCCCCTCTACCTGTGGGTGCTGCGCCGCCCGGTACAGACCGAGTCCGTGCCCGCAGACGTCCTGCTGATCGATGCGGAAGCAGCGATCGGCACCCGGTTCGACGGTGACTGGGCTGTGCTCGGCGCGACTGTGCTCGACCCCTGGTACGCCTACCTTTCGGGCGGCGACGCAGCCCGGCCCGGAGTCAGCAGCGCGGTGCCGGTCATCGACCTGCTCGACGACGAAGTCGACCTCGCACCCGCGCACCATCACCCCGTACCGACCGGGACCGACGCCGCCGGGCAACTCCAGGACACGGTCAGGCGCACCCGCGACGCCATCGCGGCACTGGGGGAGTTCACCCCGCCGCTCGCACAGCCGGTGGACCCGGAGCGGTACCGCCCGTCCACCACCGTCGGCGAGCTCATCCGCTCCGGCGCGCTCACGGTCCCCGCGTCCGGAGGCCCGGTCGACGGTTCCGTACGGGTCTTCACCGAACAGGACGTCCTCCAGGGCGCCGCGCCCTCCGGAGCCCCGGCCGGGGACGAGGCCGACAAGCCGGTGCTGCTCGCAGCCGGCGACGTGGTGCTGCCCGGGTCCGCCCGCACCCCCGTCGCCCGGGTCGTCGGCCCGGCGGAGGCGGGCGCGGTCCTGGGCCGCGGGCTGCACGTACTGCGCCCGGACAGCGCCGCGGTCGACCCGTACTTCCTGGCCGGGATCCTGCGCAGCACCACCGTGCACCGCAACGCCGGGAGCCGCACCTCCACGGTGCTGCGCCTCGACGTGCGGCGCGTCCAGGTGCCGCGGTTGCCGCTGCCCGAACAGCAGCGGTACGGACGGCTGTTCCGGCAGTTGTCCGATTTTGAGGCCATGCTGCGCACGGTGGCCGAGGCCGGCTCGGGGCTGGTCCGGGGGCTGACCGACGCGTTGGCGGACGGCACCCTGGAGCCGGGCGGGAGCTGAGGCGCACACCCGGAAACTTGCGTGGACAAATACTGGTACGGGCCTACAAAGCGGCTTGAAAGCGCAACACTGGGCCCGTCGGGTTCGCCGGAGAAGATCGTTTCTTCTGGCGTTGTGGCGTACAACGGTGACATCCTGACCGGAGCGGGGACCAGGCTTCGGGTGATCCGGTCCACGCCGGCAAGACGCGCGCGGGGGTGCGCGGTTCGGTCCCCCGGGTGGTGTCACCAGTCGTGCCGCGCACTCCGCGGTGCGTTCGTTTTTCTTCTCCGAGGAGTTCCATGTCCGGTATGTCACCCGGCATGCCGAAGCCGCCGGCATCCGGCGGCGGGGCCCGGATGTGGGGCGCGCGGGTGGGGTGGGCCGTCTTCGGGTTCTGCACGTTCGGGATCCTCGCCTTCGTCGCCCCGCTGTGGCGGGCGATCCGACGGCGGACCGCATTCGACTGGCTCGTCTTCGTCGGCTTCGCGGCGGCTGAAGTCCTCTTCTGGGTCCTGGTCACGACCCAGGACGGCGGAAAGAACGCGAAGGGCGAGGACACCATCACCACCAGCGCAGCGGTGATTCTCCTTCTCCTGATACTGGCGGGTGTCGTCTACCCGTTCGTGATCGAGCGCATCGACACGGCCGTCAACGGTCCGCGCCCCGGCGCGGTGCCGCACCCTTACGCCCAAGCGCCGACGCGCACCGCGTACGGACAACAGCAGACCTACCCGCAGTACTCCCAGCAGCCGGTCTACCGGCAGCCGACACTTCCCGTGCCGAACCCGTGGAGCACGCCGCCCGCGCAGCAGCCCCAGCCCCAATCGCAACAGCCCCAATCGCAGCAGTCCCGGCCGGCGGTCGAGCCCCCGGTCCACGACGCACCCACCGAACCCGCCGGGCCGCGCACCCCCGACCGGCGGCGGGAAGTCGACCGGATCCGTGCCGAGATGGCCGCGTTCAACGACCAGCTGCGCCGCCCGGACGAGCCCGGACGATCGGACCGCGGGTGACCGCCGCCGGCCGCCTCATCGCCGGCCGCTACGAGCTCACCTCCATGCTCGGCCGCGGCGGCATGGGCGAAGTGTGGCAGGCCCGCGACCGCGGCCTGGACCGGGCCGTCGCGGTCAAACTGATGCGCACCGAACTCCTGGCCGACAGCCGGGACGACGCCGCCCGGCTGCGGCTGGTCCGCCGCTTCGAACGCGAATGCCGCACGACTGCCAGCCTGGACCACCCGGGCCTGGTCACCGTGTACGACGCCGGGACCGACCGCACCGAGCTGTACCTGGTCATGCAGTACGTCGAAGGCATGAACCTGGGCGACCTGATCGCCGAGCACGAACCCATGCCCTGGGAGTGGGCGGTGGCCGTGGCCGCGCAGACCGCGTCCGCGCTCGCCGTCGTGCACGCGGCGCGGGTCGTCCACCGCGACCTCAAACCCGGCAACGTGATGGTCCGCGCCGACGGCCGCACCACCCTGCTCGACCTCGGCATCGCCGCCGTACTCGAACTCCAGGACACCCGGCTCACCCACAGCGGGGAGACCCCCGGCACCCCCGCGTACATGGCCCCCGAACAAGCCCTGCACGGGACCGTCGAACCGGCCGGCGACCTCTACGCCCTCGGCGTCCTCATCCACGAGATGCTCACCGGCGCACCCACCTTCACCGGCCCCACCCCGCTCGCCGTCCTGCACCGGCACCTGGCCGACGCCCCGGCACCACTGCGCTCACTGCGCCCGGACGTGCCCGAAGCGCTGGAGGTCCTCGTCCTGGACCTGCTCGCCAAGAAGCCCGAGGAGCGCCCGGAGCACGCGCAGGAAGTGTTCGGGCGGCTGGTGCGGCTGCTGCCCCAGGACCGGCACGCGGGAGCGGCCGATCACGGGCCTGGTTCCCCGTACGACCCGACCCGTCCTTTCCGCCACCCGATGGCGCCGCCGACGGCACTGCCGACCTCGCAGTCGGCGTTCCCGGTGCGCGCCCGGACGGTCCGGCCGCCCGCCGCGCAGTCCTCCGTACAGCCGTCGGCGTTCCCGGTGCGCCCGCAGACCCCGCCGCCGGGGCCGATGACGATCCCGCCGCCGCCCGTCCGGCGCGACCCGGTGGAGGCGATCGCAGCGGCCGTGGAGCAGGCCTCCGGACTGCTCGACGACGGTGACTTCACCCGCGCGGTGGGCGTCCTGCGCGACGCCCTGCCGCAGGCCGCCGGACGCCTGGGCGACAGCGACCCGCGGGTGCTGATGCTGCGGCGGCAGTACGCGCAGACCCTCCTGATGGACGGGAAGTACATCGAGGCGCTGCCCGAACTGCGCCGGCTGGCCGAGAAGGCGGCTGCGGCGCACGGCGGCGAATCGACCCAGGCCCGGGAGTACCAGGCCCGGATCGACCACTGTCTCGAACAGATCAACCGTAGCCAGTACCGGGCCTGATTGTTCGTCATGTGGCGTCCGGGTGCCCCGTTTCCGACGGGTCCCGACCGGTTGCGACCGGTTTTCACAGCTGAGTCTTCGAAAAGAAGATCAGTCAAACTTGCGTAAGTTGCGGCGGCCGGAGCGTGCCCGGCCGTATCGTCGGTCGTTGGTCCAGTACCGGTGGCTGTGCTGATTTCGGCCGTGCCGTATGTGAACACAGTGTTGATTCCTAGGCGCATAGGAGACTCCGAGTGAGCCGCACGTCGCGAACCAGCTCGATGAGGATGGCCGCCGTCGCGGCGGTGACGCTGGCCGCGGCAGTGCCACTGCTCACCGGCTGCGACACCACCAAGGCCGGTGCCGCGGCCGTCGTGGACGGCGACCGCATCACCATCTCCGCGCTCAACACCCAGGTCGAACGCGTTGTCGACGCACAGGCGGGCGCCGCGGCCCCGAACGCCCAGCCGCGCACCCGGGAGCAGGTCGCCCAGCAGCAGCTCGCCACAATCCTGGAGGACCGGGTCGTCGACGAGGCGGCCCGTCGCGCGGGCGTCGGTGTGACGGCCACCGAGGTCGCCGACCGCAGACATCAGGTCGAAAAGCGGATCGGCGGCCCCGCCAAGATGGCTCAGGCCGCCGCCGCCGACGGCATCGCGCCCAGTGCGCTGGACACCTTCCTGCGTCAGATCATCCTGCGCGAAAAACTGCTGGCGGCCCGGGGCGTCGACCCGGCCGCTCCGCAGGCCGCCGAGGCCTACGGCATGCTCCTCAGCGACACGGCCAAGGACATGCGTGTCACGGTCAACCCGCGCTACGGCTCCTGGGATGCGAAGAACGCGGCGGTCAACACGGTCACGTACCCGTGGCTGACGACCAGGACCGCAGCCGTCCCCGGCTGACAAGAGCTCTATCGTTGGCAGGGTGACCAGCGCAAACGAGCCCACCGGCCGCCTCATCCTGCTTTCCTCCACCCACCGGACGGCTCCTGGCCTGCTCAGCCGCCCCGCCTGGCGGGAGCTCGAGCTCGCCGACCGGGTGCTGGCCGGGGACCCGGCGCACCCGCAGCTCCAGCCCGTCCGCGCCGCCGGGGTTTCGGTGGAGGTGGTCGAGTCGGCCGACGCGCGCCGGCTCGCCCGTACGCTCCTCGACTCCGCCGAAGGACGGCAAGTCGTCTGGATCGCCGGTGTCGACGGCGACCCCGACCTCGGTCCGGCACTCGCCCAGGAGGCTGCCAACCGCGCTGAGGCGGGCGGGGCCCCGGAGATCGAACTCGTGCCCGGCTCCTGGGACCTGCCCGGGTCCCGGGTGCTCGACCTCGTGGCGGTCATGGACCGGCTGCGCTCGCCGGGCGGCTGCCCGTGGGACGCCGAACAGTCGCCCGAGTCCCTAGTGAAGTACCTGGTCGAAGAGTCGTACGAACTTGTCGACGCGATCGAGTCCGGGGACCGCGAGCACCTGCGCGAAGAGCTCGGTGACGTCCTGTTGCAGGTGGCCTTCCACGCCCGGATCGCCGAGGAGCACCCGGACGACCCGTTCACGATCGACGACGTGGCCGGTGGCATCGTGGACAAGATGATGAACCGTCACCCCCATGTCTTCGGCGACGTGCACGCGCCGACGTCCGACCACGTCGAAGCCAACTGGGAGCAGATCAAGGCGATGGAGAAGCCGGGTCGCGAATCCGTGGTGGACGGCGTGGCGCTGGGGCAGCCGGCGCTTTCGCTGGCCGCGAAGTTGATCTCCCGTACGGTCCGGGCCGGGGTGGACGTGCCGGTGCCGGGGGTGGTGGCGGAACCCGCCACCCCGGACGCCGCGGCGATCGGGGATCTGCTGCTGACCGTGGTTGACCTGGCCGGGCGGCACGGGGTGGACCCGGAGACGGCGCTGCGGGCGTCGGCGCTGCGGCACCGGGAGAGGATCCGGGCCGCCGAGGGGCAGTCGGTGCCGCGCGCTGACACGACCGGGTGATCCTCCGGCTTTCGACTTGGTGAAGAGCATGACCCTCTAAAGAATATTAGCTATCGCTAAACTTTGGCGGTGTGGATGGAGCCGGACCCGTGGGAGGTCTACCTCACCAAACCGGTCGAGGTGTGGCTCGATGAGCTTCTGGAGGCCGATCCGGACGCGCACCGTGTGGTGAAACCAAGCGGTCTACGCGCTTGCGCACAGCGGCCCAGCCCTCGGGCGCCCGTTGGTGGACAGGTTGAAGGGATCCCGTTACCCGAATATGAAGGAGTTGCGACCCTGCGCAAACCAGAGCAGCGCGGTGCGGGTCCTCTTCATGGTCGACCCGTGGCGGTCGACGATCCTGCTTGTGGCGGGCGACAAAGCGGGGAACTGGAAGAAGTAGTACGACGATGCGATTCCGCTCGCCGAGTCGTTGTATGAGCAGTATCTGCTCGACCGACGCAATGATGGAGGACCTGTGAAGGGATATACACGGTGGCGTGATTCCGGGCACTACACGGCTGCTGTCGCATCGGCCGGTGGGCAGGAGAAATTCGAGGCGGGCGTCCAGGGACTACTCAATGAGGCGCGCGCGTGGCGGCTTGCCGAACTCCGTAAGGAACGGGGCTTCACACAGGCGCAGGTCGCCGAGCGGATGGGGGTGACCGCCGGGCGAATCTCGCAGATCGAAGGCGGACAGGTCGCTGGGCAGGACGTGGTGGAGCGCTACATCGCCGCGATCGGTGGCAGCATGGTGATCATGGCGGTTTTCGGGGACGGAGAGTTCCGCAAGGTCGGCTGATCAGTGCGGCGTCTTCACCGGCCCCGGGCGCACCTCTCGGGGGCAGCGGAGCCCCGGCCTCAGTGCACCGGCACCGCGTCCGGGTCCTTCGCCGCCGCCCGCTTCGGCAGCGCGAACATCAGCGCGAACACGGCGAGCATTCCGGCGGTCAGAATCCACAGCGTGCGCTGGAACGCCGACGTGAAACTGTGCCCGGTCGCCTCCTCGCCTGTGGCAGCCATCGCCTTCCCCAGCGCGGCCACCGCCTGCGGGCCGGCTGTCGCGGGGCTGCCGTTCAGCGCCGCGCAACTCGCCGGAACCTGCACCGGGTCCTGCGCGTCAGCGCGGTCCTTCGCGCACTGCTTGAACCCGGCGACGAACTCGTCCTGCGCCGGACCGACGACACCGGCGGCGGTCAGCGCGGGCCTCAGCTCCGGCGCGGACTTGTCGACGCCCGCACTCATCCCGCCACTGACCAGGTTGAAGAAGAACACACCCGCGATGGCGATGCCCACCGCACCGCCCAACTGCTGGTTGGCGTTCATGACGCCGGAGGCCGAACCGGCGTCCGTACGGGGGACGTCGGACAGCACCAGGTCGGTGATCGGCGCGACGATGAGGCCCATCCCGAGACCCATGACCAGCAGCGCGGGGATCATCTCCCACGGCGTCACACCGGGGCCGTAGTGCCCGACGGTGAAGGCGTACGCGAAGAACCCGACGGCCAGGAAGAGCGCCCCCAGGTGCAGCACCCGGCGGCCCAGCTTCGGGACGAGGAACTGGATCGACAGAGCGGCGGCCGTCGACACGCCGATGGAGAACGGCACGCCGGTCAGCCCGGCCTTGAGCGCCGACCAGCCCAGGCCCAGCTGCATGTAGAGCGTCCAGACCAGGAAGAACATGCCCATGAACAGCTGGAACAGGAAGGTGACGCTCAGACCCGAGGCGAACGAGTGGACCTTGAACAGGACCATGTTGATCAGCGGGGAGTCGGCCTGCGCGGTCTTGCGGCGCTCGTACCAGAGGAAGGAAGCCAGGACCGGCAGGGACATCGTCATCATGATGAAGATCCACGTCGGCCAGCCGCGCTCGCGGCCCTGCATCAGCGGGAAGACGAGCAGCAGCAGACCCACCGTGACCAGCGCGGTGCCGGTCAGGTCCAGCTTGGTCGCCGCTTCGGACTTCGAATCACGTACGTAAAGGACTGTCGCGATCAGCGCGAAGATCCCCACGGGGATGTTCACCAGGAAGATCGGCCGCCAGTCGAGGCCGAACATGTCGGTCCCGATGATCACGCCGCCGAGGATCGGGCCGCTGACCGCCGCCATGCCGACGATCGCGCCGAACAGGCCGAAGACCTTGCCGCGCTCGTGCGCGGGGAACGTGACGTGGATGATCGCCAGCACCTGCGGCACCATGACCGCGCCGAACATGCCCTGGACCACCCGGCCGCCGATGAGCATGCCCGGAGTCGTGGCCAGCCCGCACAGCGCGGAGGCGACGGTGAACCCGACCATGCCGATCAGGAAGACCTTCTTGCGGCCGTAGATGTCACCGAGCCGGCCACCGGTGATCAGCACGACGGCGAACGCCAGGCCGTAGCCGGCGGCGATCCACTGGATGTCGCCGAAGGTCGCGCCCAGGTCGCTCTGGATCTCCGGGATCGCGACGTTGACGATCGTGACGTCGAGCAGGTCCATGAAGGCTGCGAACAGCACGACCGTCAGGGCTATCCAGCGCTTCGGGTCGGGCACGACTTCAGCCGGGCCGCCCGGCTGCGTGTCGGTGGTGGTGGACATGAGTGGACGACCTGTTCTGTCCGGCTTGCTGCAGCCGGAGGGAGAGGGGACCGGAAAGTTGGTGTCGGGGACAATCCTCGTCCATCGGACCGACGTCAGCTAGCGCAGTCCACCCACCAGGGAAGCTGCGAGATTAAGGGATGCGTGGGAGTTGCGGCAAGGTGGACACGGTGCGGCCCACCTGCTCAGACCGGTGTGTGGCAGGTCCGGAACGCCGAAGGGCACTGGCTTGACAGCCGGGGCCCTCCGTACGGAATTCAGCAACGCCGAAGGGCCCCGGCTTAAAAAACCGGGGCCCTTCGTACGGAATTCAGCCGGTCAGGCGCGACGGCCGCGTGTCATGCCGACCGGACCGCTCCCCGCTCCGCTCAGACGCGACGGTAGAGAAGCGCCCGCTTCACTTCCGCGATCGCCTTCGTGACCTCGATGCCACGCGGGCAGGCCTCGGAGCAGTTGAAGGTCGTACGGCAACGCCACACGCCTTCCTTGTCGTTCAGGATCTCCAGGCGCTGCTCGGCGCCCTCGTCGCGCGAGTCGAAGATGAAACGGTGCGCGCTGACGATGGCGGCCGGGCCGAAGTACTGGCCGTCGTTCCAGAACACCGGGCAGGACGACGTGCAGCAGGCACACAGGATGCACTTGGTGGTGTCGTCGTACTTCGCGCGGTCCTCCTGCGACTGCAGGCGCTCCCGCGTCGGCTCGTTGCCCTTGGTGATCAGGAAGGGCATCACGTCACGGAAAGCCTGGAAGAACGGCTCCATGTCGACGATGAGGTCCTTCTCGACCTTCAGGCCCTTGATCGGCTCGACCGTGATCGGCTTGGTGACGTCCAAGTCCTTGACCAGGGTCTTGCAGGCAAGGCGGTTGACGCCGTTGATCCGCATGGCGTCCGAACCGCAGATGCCGTGCGCGCACGAGCGACGGAACGTCAGCGAACCGTCCTGCTCGCCCTTGATCTTCATCATGGCGGTCAGGATGCGCTCGGTCGGCTCGGCGAGGACCTGGAAGTCCTGCCAGCTCGGCTCCAGGCCGCTGTCCGGGTTGTACCGGCGGATGCGCAGCGTGATGGTGATCATCGGGATGTCGCCGGCCACGGGGGCGGGGGCGGCGTCCTGCTTCTCAAGCGTGGGGGTGCTCATCAGTACTTCCGCTCCATCGGCTGGTAACGGGTGAAGGCGACCGGCTTCCAGTCGAGCCGGATGCCGTAGTCACCCTTCGCGTCCGCCTCGCGGTACGCCATCGTGTGCTGCATGTACTTCTCGTCGTCCCGCGTCTGGAAGTCCTCGCGGGCGTGTCCGCCGCGCGACTCCTTGCGGTTCTGCGCGCCCACGACGAGGACCTCGGCGAGGTCGAGCAGGAAGCCCAGCTCGATGGCTTCGAGCAGGTCGGTGTTGAACCGCTTGCCCTTGTCCTGGATCGACACGTTCTTGTAGCGGGCCTGGAGGATCTTGATGTCCTCGTAGGCCTGCTTCAGCGTCTCCGCGTTGCGGTAGACGCCGGCGTTGTCGTCCATCGTGCGCTGCATCTCGGTGCGGATGCTCGCGACCCGCTCGGTGCCGTTGCTGTCCCGGAGGTTCTCGATCATCGCGACCACGTCGTCGGCCGGGTTCTCCGGCAGTTCGACGTACTCCGCCGTCTGCGAGTACTTCGCGGCGGCGATGCCGGCGCGGCGGCCGAACACGTTGATGTCGAGCAGCGAGTTGGTGCCCAGGCGGTTGGCGCCGTGCACGGACACGCACGCGACCTCGCCGGCCGCGTACAGGCCGGGGATGACGGTGGTGTTGTCCGCCAGCACCTCGGCGTCCACGTTGGTCGGCACGCCGCCCATCGCGTAGTGCGCCGTCGGGTACACCGGTACGAGCTCGGTGGTCGGCTCGACACCGAGGTAGGTCCGGGCGAACTCGGTGATGTCGGGGAGCTTCTCCTCGATCTGCTCCGGCGGCAGGTGCGTCAGGTCGAGGTAGACGTAGTCCTTGTTCGGACCCGCGCCACGTCCCGCGCGCACCTCGAGCACCATCGACCGGGCGACGATGTCACGCGGCGCGAGGTCCTTGATGGTGGGGGCGTAGCGCTCCATGAAGCGCTCACCCTCCGAGTTGCGGAGAATCCCGCCTTCGCCGCGGGCGCCCTCGGTGAGGAGGATGCCCAGGCCCGCCAGGCCCGTCGGGTGGAACTGGTAGAACTCCATGTCCTCCAGCGGGATGCCCCGGCGCCACGCGATGCCCATGCCGTCGCCGGTGAGGGTGTGCGCGTTGGAGGTGGTCTTGAAGACCTTGCCGAAGCCGCCGGTGGCGAAGATGACGGCCTTGGCCTGGAACACGTGGATCTCGCCGGAGGCGAGCTCGTACGCGACGACACCGGCGGTGTGCTGGTTGCCGTCCTCGTCCGTGGTCAGGAGCAGGTCGAGTACGTAGAACTCGTTGTAGAACTCGACGTTCTGCTTGACGCAGTTCTGGTAGAGCGTCTGCAGGATCATGTGGCCGGTGCGGTCCGCGGCGTAGCAGGACCGGCGGACGGCCGCTTCACCGTGGTTGCGGGTGTGACCGCCGAACCGGCGCTGGTCGATGCGACCGGCTTCGGTGCGGGAGAAGGGCAGGCCCATCTTCTCCAGGTCGAGTACGGCGTCGATCGCTTCCTTGCACATGATCTCTGCGGCGTCCTGGTCGGTGAGGTAGTCACCACCCTTGACCGTGTCGAAGGTGTGCCACTCCCAGTTGTCCTCTTCGACGTTGGCGAGGGCCGCGCACATGCCGCCCTGGGCCGCGCCGGTGTGGGAACGCGTGGGGTAGAGCTTGGTGAGGACTGCCGTACGGCTGCCCTTGCTCGCCTCGAGGGCGGCGCGCATGCCGGCGCCACCGGCGCCGACGATGATCGTGTCGTACTTGTGCGTCTGCATCGCTGCTCAGGTCCTCTGGAGAAGTGCGCCCGATTCCGAAAACGGAAGCGCGGTCGTCAGCTGCCGATGTTCGGGTCGAACGTGCTGTGAACCATGGCGGCTGACGCCGCGGATTCCACACCCCGACTCGAACGATTCGTGGAGCGCGGCCATTCGGGTCAGCTGCCGATGTTCGGGTCGAACGTGAAGATCACCAGCGTGCCCAGGAACAACACGACGATCGCCGACACGTAGAGCAGCATCTTCAGCCAGAACCGGGTGGAGTCCTTCTCGGCGTAGTCGTTGATGATCGTCCGCAGGCCGTTCATGCCGTGCAGCTCGGCGAGCCACAGCATGATCAGGTCCCAGGACTGCCAGAACGGGGACGCCCAGCGACCGGCCACAAAAGCGAAGCCGATCTTGGTGACACCACCGTCGAGCACCAGCTGGATCAGCAGGTGGCCGAGGACGAGCACGACCAGGACGATGCCGGACAGCCGCATGAACAGCCAGCTGTACAGCTCGAAGTTGGTCTTCGTGGACTTCGGGGTGCGCTTGGTGCGCAGGCGCGGCGGCTCAAGGTTGAGCTTGGCCGGCTCCGAAGCAGTCTGCAGGTAGCCCTGTTCGAGGGAGTTAGTCATGTTTGATCAGCTCCCGAACAGCGTCTTGATGGAGTGCTGAAGGATCGGGTAGAACGCGCCGGCCATGAGGATGGTCCACAGTGCCATGACGAACCAGAACATCTGCTTCTGGTAACGCGCGCCATTCGCCCAGAAGTCCACCGCGATCAGCCGGAGGCCGTTCAGCGCGTGGAACAGGATGGCCGCGACCAGCCCGTACTCCATCAGGTTGACGAACGGGTGCTTGTAGATCTCGATCGTCTTGTCGTAGGCGTCAGGGGAGACGCGGACGAGCGCAGTGTCGAGTACGTGAGCGAACAGGAAGAAAAAGATGAGGACGCCGGTGACTCGATGAGCCACCCAGGACCACATGCCTTCCCGGCCGCGGTAGAGCGTTCCAGCCGGCACGGAAACTACCCTCCGAGTGCGGTGAAGATGGCGGCGCGCCGGCTGGGGGTTCCGGACCCTTGCTGTCGGTCGGCCCGGCCGGGTCTGGTCCTCCGGCCGCTGGCCATCGTAGCCACGGTTGTGACCCGCATCCCTGTCGGGGCGCGGCATGTGATCCATTCCGCATGAGTTAGGGAACCGAACGGGTGAAAAATCAGGCCGGTCACCCGTTGGTACTCACCACCGCAGCGACTGATGTCACATCCGGCCGCAGTGTCGGTCTTCAGGGGCTGTCCCTACTATGCGGAGCATGACGGACGCTACTGCCGACAACGGCGCGCGTACCGGTTCCACCTTCGCAAGCCAGTTCGCGCAGCCCTCGCGCGAACAGTGGCGGAAGCTGGTCGCCGGCGTGCTCCGTAAGTCGCGGGTGATCGGTGAGAACGACACACCGGAACACCCCGAGGACCTGCTCGCGACCACTACCTACGACGGCATCACGCTGTCCCCGCTGTACACGGAGACCGACGCCGTGCCGGGCGTACCGGGCCTGGCCCCGTACGTCCGTGGAGCCAGGGCCGCCGGCAGCAGTGCCGACGGCTGGGATGTCCGCCAGCTGCACGCCGACCCCGACCCCGCAGCCACGGCCGAAGCGGTGATCGCCGACCTGGAGAACGGCGTGTCATCCGTGTTCTTCCGTACGGGTGACGGCGCGGTCGACCCGGCTGACCTGCCGCGCATCCTCAAGGACGTGCTGCTCGACCTGGCCCCGGTCGCCCTCGAACCGGGTGCCGGCTTCGAGGCCGCCGCGCAGGCGCTGCTTCAGGTCTACCGGGACCGTTCCGTGCCGGTGAACGACGTCCGCGCCTCCCTCGGCGCCGACCCGGTCACCGTCGCCGCCCGCACCTCCGCAACTGCCGACCTCGCCGGGGCAGCCGCGCTCGCAGCACGAGTCAAAACCGAATTCCCGCAGGTCAAGGCCATCGTCGCGGATGGTCAGCCCTATCACGAGGCAGGCGCTTCAGACGGGCAGGAACTGGGTGCGGCAACCGCCGCGGGCGTCGCCTACCTGCGGGCCCTCACCGCAGCGGGACTGAGCACCGACGACGCTTTTGCGACCGTCGAGTTCCGCTTCGCGGCCACCGCCGACCAGTTCGGCACGATCGCCAAACTCCGCGCGGCCCGCCGGGTGTGGGCCAGGGTCGCCGAGGCGTCCGGCGCTTCGAACGGCGCACAGAGCCAGCACGCGATCACGTCCTGGGCGATGACCACGCAGCGTGATCCGTGGGTCAACATGCTCCGCACCACCGTGGCGTCCTTCGCCGCGGGTGTCGGCGGTGCCGACGCGGTGACCGTACGTCCGTTCGACGCGGCCATCGGCCTCCCGGACGCCTTCGCCCGCCGCATCGCCCGCAACACCCAGTCGCTCCTCCTGGAGGAGTCGCACATCGCCCAGGTCATCGACCCGGCCGGCGGCTCCTGGTACGTCGAATCGCGTACGGAGGAACTCGCCGCCAAAGCGTGGTCCTTCTTCCAGGAGATCGAACGCACTGGCGGAATTCTCACAGCGCTGTCCACTGGCTGGCTGGACGAGCGGTTCGCCGCGACCCGCACGGAGCGGACGACGGCCCTCGCCCACCGGACCGACCCGCTCACCGGGGTGAGTGAGTTTCCCAACCTCACCGAGAAGCCGGTCGAACGCGCGCCTGAGAAACCGTACGACGGCGGTGGCCTGCCGCGCCTGCGCTATGCCGAGCCCTACGAGGCACTGCGCGACCGGTCCGACGCGATTCTCAGCAAAACCGGCAGCCGACCCGCGGTCTTCTTCGCCACCCTCGGCCCGGTCGCCCAGCACACCGCGCGGGCCCAGTTCGTCCGCAACCTCTTCGCGGCCGGCGGCATCGAAGGTCCCGAAGCCGGGACCCCGACCGAGATCAAAAGCCTGATCAGTGCGTACGGGTCCGCAGGCGCGCCGAAGGTCGCTGTCCTGGCCTCCTCCGACAAGATCTACGCCGACCTGGCGGCTCCCGCTGTCGAAGCATTGAAGGCAGCGGGCGCGGAGTTCGTCTGGCTCGCCGGGGCGGCGAAGAAGTGGGCGGCCACCGGCGCCGACGGGTATGTGTACGCCGGGTGCGACGCACTCAAGACGCTCGATCAGACGTACGCGACCTTGGGAGCGGACCACTCAGCGGACCTCTCAAGCGCAGCCGACATCCTCACCGGGGGAGACGCACAGTGAGCATCCCCGATTTCACCACCATCGACCTCGGCAAGCCCGAACCCGCCGACGCGACCGCCTGGAAAGAAGCCGTCCGCGCCGCCACCGGCAAGGACGCCGAGGAGCTGACCCGGGAGACGCCTGAGGGCATCCCCGTCAAGGCGCTCTACACAAACGAAGACCTCGACGGCGTCGACTTCTTGAAGACGTACCCGGGCATCACGCCGTACCTGCGCGGTCCCTACGCGACCATGTACGTCAACCAGCCGTGGACCGTCCGGCAGTACGCCGGATTCTCCACCGCCGAGGAGTCGAACGCCTTCTACCGGCGCAACCTCGCAGCCGGTCAGAAGGGCCTGTCGATCGCCTTCGACCTGGCCACCCACCGGGGCTACGACTCCGACCACCCGCGCGTCTCGGGCGACGTCGGCATGGCCGGTGTCGCCATCGACTCGATCTACGACATGCGACAGCTGTTCGACGGCATCCCGCTCGACCAGATGTCCGTGTCGATGACGATGAACGGCGCGGTGCTGCCCGTACTCGCCCTCTACATCGTCGCGGCGGAGGAGCAGGGGGTGGCACCGGAACAGCTCCAGGGGACGATCCAGAACGACATCCTCAAGGAGTTCATGGTCCGCAACACCTACATCTACCCGCCGAAGCCATCGATGCGGATCATCTCCGACATCTTCTCGTACACCTCGCAGAAGATGCCGAAGTTCAACTCCATCTCGATCTCCGGCTACCACATCCAGGAGGCCGGAGCCACGGCCGACCTGGAGTTGGCGTACACCCTCGCCGACGGCGTGGAGTACCTCAAGGCCGGCATCGAAGCGGGGATGGACGTCGATACGTTCGCGCCGCGACTGTCCTTCTTCTGGGCGATCGGCATGAACTTCTTCATGGAGATCGCCAAGATGCGGGCCGCGCGCCTCATCTGGGCCGACCTGGTCCGGGGCTTCGACGCGAAGAACCCGAAGTCCCTTTCGCTGCGCACCCATTCGCAGACATCCGGGTGGTCGCTGACAGCGCAGGACGTTTTCAACAACGTCGTCCGCACGTGCGTTGAGGCGATGGCTTCAACCCAGGGCCACACCCAGTCGCTGCACACCAACGCGCTCGACGAGGCGCTCGCTCTGCCGACTGACTTTTCCGCGCGCATCGCCCGCAACACCCAGCTGATGCTCCAGCAGGAGTCGGGCACGTGCGACGTCATCGACCCGTGGGGCGGCTCGGCCTACGTCGAACGGCTGACGTACGACCTGGCGATGAAGGCCCGCGAGCACCTGGCCGAGATCGAGAAGGCCGGCGGTATGGCCGCGGCCATCGACGCCGGAATCCCGAAGCTCCGCATCGAAGAGGCGGCCGCCCGCACCCAGGCGCGCATCGACTCGGGCCGCCAGCCGCTGATCGGCGTGAACAAGTACCTCGTTGAGAACGACCAGCCGATCGACGTGCACAAGGTCGACAACAAGGCCGTACGGGAAGGGCAGTTGGCCAAGCTCGCCCGCCTCCGCGCGGAACGCGACGACGACGAGGTCGCCCGTACGCTCGCAGCCCTGGCCGGCGCGGCCGAGGCCGACATCGCCGGTCAGAAGCCGAACGACCTCGAACACAACCTGCTCAAACTGGCGGTGGACGCGGCCCGCGCGAAGGCCACCGTCGGGGAGATCTCCGACGCTCTGGAGCAGGCGTACGGCCGTCACCAGGCGACCATCCGCACGCTCACCGGCGTGTACCGGGAAGAAGTGGGTGCCTCGGTGGACGTGGACCAGGCCCGTGTGCTCGTCGAGCAGTTCGAGGAAGCGGAGGGCCGTCGCCCGCGCATCCTCGTCGCCAAGATGGGTCAGGACGGCCACGACCGAGGCCAGAAGGTGATCGCCACCGCGTTCGCCGACCTCGGCTTCGACGTGGACGTGGGCGCGCTGTTCCAGACGCCGGAGGAGGTCGCCCGCCAGGCGGTGGAGGCCGACGTGCACGTGGTCGGCGTCTCCTCGCTGGCCGCGGGCCACATGACCCTCGTCCCGGCGCTGCGCGAGGAACTGGCCAAGCTCGACGCGGGCGACATCATGGTCGTGGTCGGCGGCGTCATCCCGCCGGCGGACGTCCAGCCGCTGCTCGACATGGGCGCGGCGGCGGTCTTCCCACCCGGCACGGTGATCTCCGCGGCCGCGGTGAAACTGCTGAAGAAGCTGACGGCCCAATAAGAGGCCACGCGCGACGATCCTGGGGCTTCCGGGGCACTGTGCTCATCGCTGGGCGCCCCGCAAGCCCCAAGATCGTCGCAGCTGGCACGTTCCGGCAATAACGATCTTGGAGTTTTCAAGGCAAGGGGCGCCCTGCGAACTCCAAGACCGATATCGCCGTCATTCGCGAGGATGCTTCCCATGGCCCGCACAATCGACGTCGACACCTACGCCGAAGGCGTGCTCACCGGCAACCGCACCCTGCTCGCCCGCGCGGTGACGCTGGTCGAGTCCACCCGGGCCGACCACCGCGACCTCGCGCAGCAACTCCTGGTCAGGCTCCTCCCGCACGCCGGGGGAGCGCACCGGGTCGGCATCACCGGTGTGCCTGGTGTCGGCAAGTCCACCTTCATCGAGACCATGGGCACCCGGCTGACCGCCGCCGGGCACAAGGTCGCAGTGCTCGCGGTGGACCCCTCCTCGACCCGCACCGGTGGCAGCATCCTGGGCGACAAGACCCGGATGGGCCGCCTGGCCGTCGACCCGGACGCGTTCGTACGGCCTTCCCCCACATCAGGCACGCTCGGCGGCGTGGCCAGGGCGACCCGGGAGACCATCGTGCTGATGGAAGCGGCGGGCTACGACGTCGTACTCGTCGAGACCGTCGGCGTCGGACAGTCCGAGACCACCGTCGCCAACATGGTCGACTGCTTCCTCTTCCTGACCCTCGCACGCACCGGCGACCAGCTCCAGGGCATCAAGAAGGGCGTCCTGGAGATGGCCGACATCGTCGCGGTCAACAAGGCCGACGGGAACCACATCGACGACGCGAAACTGGCCGCCCGCGAACTCGCCGGGGCGCTGCGGCTGATGCGCCGGTCCACCGACCTGTGGCACACCCCCGTACTGACCTGCTCAAGCCTGTCAGGCGACGGCCTCGACGAGCTGTGGGAGACGGTCCTGCACCACCGCAAAGTGCTCGCCGACTCCGGCGCGCTGGAGGAACTGCGCCGCAAGCAACAGGTCGACTGGACGTGGGCGATGGTGCGGGACACCCTGATGGCCGAACTCCGGGCCGCACCGGAAGTTCGCGGAATGGTCCCGGAACTGGAACAGCGGGTACGGGACGGCTCGCTGACTGCGACGCTGGCTGCAACGCGGATCCTGGACGCTTTTCTCAAGCCGGGCTCCAAGCGCTGAGGGCTCCGTCACCTTCGCTTCGCTCAGGTGTCGTCGCTTCCTCAGCGCGTCGCCCGGAAGGGACGCGTCCTCCGGACGCGCTCCCTCGCTTCGCTCGGTCGCCTCGTGGTGGATCGGCTGTGTTCGCTGCGTGCCCCGCGTCACTAAGGAGTGCTGCCATGTGGGCCAATCGTCATACCCACAGTCATGTCCACGTATGCACCTGGACACTGAATAAATTTCCCCCTAACGAGGGTAATTCCCGCTGTGCCGCGTCGCGGAGGGTCATGGAAAGTACCCTGGGCCAGTGAGTGAATCCCTGTCAGGCGCACCGAACTCTCCTGCGGGGCCCCGGACATCCGCCCGGGTCGCCGCTTATCACGATGAGCTGATCGCGTTCCGGCGCGACCTCCACATGCACCCTGAGCTGGGCCGGGAGGAGTTCCGTACGACCCGGCTCATCGCCGCGCGGCTGACCGCCGCAGGCCTTGTACCGCGCCTTCTCCCCGGCACCGGACTCACCTGTGACATCCCCGCGTCGATCCCGTCGAACGACGGGATCATCGCGTTCCGCGGCGACATCGACGCGCTTCCTGTTGAAGACATGAAGGACGCGGCGTACAGATCGACGGTCTCCGGGGTGTCCCACGCGTGTGGGCACGACGTCCACACGGCCATCACTCTGGGGACCGGTCTCGTGCTGGCCGAACTGTCCCGGGAGGGTCTGCTGACCCGCCCGGTGCGGCTCATCTTCCAGCCGGCCGAGGAGAAACTGCCCGGCGGCGCCCTCGACGTCATCAAGGCCGGCGGCCTGCGCGGCGTCACCGAGATCCACGCGGTGCACTGCGACCCCAAGGTCGAGGTCGGTACGGTCGGGCTGCACGTCGGCGCGATCACCTCGGCCTGCGACCGCCTGGTGGTCAGCCTGTCCGGGCCCGGCGGCCACACCGCCCGGCCGCACCAGACGACCGACCTGATCACCGCACTGGCCAAACTGGCCGTGGACCTGCCGCTCGCGCTCTCCCGCCGGGTGGACCCGCGGGCCGGCATGAGTGTGGTCTGGGGCCGCATCGAGTCGGGCTCCGCCCCCAACGTCGTGCCGCAGTACGCGGAACTGGAAGGCACTCTGCGGTGCCTCGACATCAACGCGTGGCGTGGTGCGGCGGACCTGATCACCGAGTTGGTCGACACGATCGTCGCGCCCTTCGGCGCGAAGTGGGAGCTGGCCCACCACCGGGGCGTGCCGCCGGTGGTCAACCAGGCCGACGCGGTGGCGGCGATGCGCACGGTGGCGACCGGGGTGCTCGGCCCGCACGCGGTGCAGGGCACCGAGCAGTCGCTCGGCGGCGAGGACTTCTCCTGGTATCTCGAGCGGGCCGTCGGCCAGATGACCCGCCTGGGGGTCCGCACTCCGGGTGAGGCGCCGTACGACCTGCACCAGGGCCGGTTCGATGTGGACGAGCGGGCGATCGGTCTGGGCGTGCAGTTGTTCGCCGGGCTGGCGCTGCGGCCGTTCAGGTGATCCGCAAGTCAGCCGGAGACCCGCGGACCGCCCGAGGGTGACTTCGGCCGGCTGAGATCCCCATCACAAGGAATGTCCGTCCTGCGTCTCGCATGGCGGACATTTTTTCTTGCACCCCCCCTGTTGCCAATCCGATCGGTTATGTACGCTTCGGTCTGGTTCGGGCGCGTACATGCCCTGTGTTGATCATGTTTCTTTCGAAGCGTTGATCTTCGCGGGGCATCGTTGCGTTTCCGGCCCGTGATCGAAACGAGGTCCGGCGGTGTCCGGACTGCAACGTCCCTTAAGCACTCGGCTGCGCGCTTAAGTGGCGGTGATACGCCCGTTTCGGTCACTATTTTCATCTAATCGTTGAATCACCGTTGCCGCGTGTCTGTGACACGTGTCTTCAGTGCTCCGGACAAAACCACACAGCAGCGCCCGACAGGTGCGCTTCGAAAGAAGGAGACACCCCGTGCGTCGGGTGCAGAAACTGGCCGTAGTGGCCGTCAGCGCGACCTTTGCCCTCACCGCCACCGCGTGTGGCAGCAAGCCGGAAGACAAGAAGAACGACGCGACGAGCCCCTCCGCCGGTGCCAGCACCGCGGCCGGTACGGGTGCGGCGAAGAGCAACTTCAAGGCGTGCATGGTCACCGACATGGGCGGCATCGACGACCGCTCGTTCAACGCGTCCTCGTGGACCGCGCTGGAGAAGGCCAAGAAGGACCTCGGCATCCAGACGGCCAAGGCCGAGTCGAAGGCTGAGACCGACTACGCGGTCAACCTCAACAGCATGCTCGGCAACGGCTGCGGCATCATCGTGCCGGTCGGCGGCCTGATGGCCGACGCGACCAAGGCCGCCGCCGCGCAGAAGCAGGACCAGAAGTTCGCGATCGTCGACTCGAACTCGATCAAGCCGAACGTCCAGGGCCTGGAGTACAACACCGCCGAGGCCGCCTTCACCGCCGGTTACCTGGCCGCGGGCTACACCAAGACCGGGAAGGTCGCCACCTTCGGCGGTCTGAAGATCCCGCCGGTCACCGTCTACATGGACGGCTTCTGGGAGGGCGTGCAGCACTACAACCAGGTCAAGGGCAAGAACGTCCAGGTCCTGGGCTGGGACGAGAACAAGAAGGACGGCTCCTTCGCCGCGTCGTTCATCGACCAGGCCAAGGGCTCGCAGATCACCAACGACTTCGTGGCCCAGGGCGCTGACATCATCCTGCCGGTGGCCGGCCAGACCGGTCTCGGTGCCGCTTCGGCCGCGCAGGCGTCCGGTGGCAAGGCGAACATCATCTGGGTCGACACGGACGGCTTCGAGAGCGCCGCGACCTACAAGAGCGTCTTCATCACCACCGTCGCCAAGGACATCACCGGCGCCGTGTACAAGTCGGTGAAGGAGGCCAGTGAGGGCAAGTTCGACACGACCCCCTACATCGGCACCCTCGCCAACGGCGGCGTGAGCCTGTCCCCGTTCCACGAGTTCGACTCCAAGATCCCCGCGGAGCTGAAGGCCGAGGTCGCGAAGATCAAGGCGGACATCATCGCCGGCACCATCAAGATCAAGTCGACGAACCAGCCGACCGCGCAGCCCGCGAGCTGAATTTCCGTACCGGTTCTTCCTTGAGCCGCTGCTGAACCGGCGCCGCCGGCCACACCGGGCCGGCGGCGCCGCACGGGAGGCCGTTGAATCTTCAGCGGCCTCCTATCCCGTCACCCCGCCTGACGGCCCACCCGGCCCGCGACGGGGACCAAGCCCCCTTCCCACCCCACCCCCGCCCCCACCCCGGGGCGCTACCGAGGAGGTGACCGCGCTGAAGCTCGAATTGCGCGGAATCACAAAACGGTTCGGGACGCTGGTCGCCAACGACCACATCGACCTGACTGTCGAACCCGGCGAGATCCACTGCCTCCTCGGCGAGAACGGCGCGGGGAAATCCACGCTGATGAACGTCCTCTACGGGCTGTACGAGCCCACCGAGGGCGAGATCGTCATCGACGGGGAGCCCAAGGTCTTCAAGACCGCGGGTGACGCGATCGACGCGGGGATCGGCATGGTGCACCAGCACTTCATGCTGGTCCCGGTGTTCACGGTGGCCGAGAACATCATGCTCGGCCACGAGGAGACCCAGGCCCTGGGCTGGCTGGACCGCCGCCGGGCCAAGAAGAAGGTCCTCGACCTGGTCGAGCAGTACGGCCTGGCCGTCGATCCCGACGCTGTCGTCGAAGACCTCCCCATCGGGCTCCAGCAGCGCGCCGAGATCCTCAAGGCGCTGGTCCGGGACGCCAAGGTGCTCATCCTCGACGAGCCCACGGCCGTACTGACCCCGCAGGAGACCGAGGAACTGTTCACCGTGATGCGCGCACTGCGCGCCGCGGGGCACTCCATCGTCTTCATCACGCACAAGCTCAAAGAGGTCAGGGCGGTCGCCGACCGGATCACCGTGATCCGCCGCGGGAAGATCGTCGGCACCGCGGACCCGGCGTCCACCCCGAACGAGCTCGCCTCGCTCATGGTCGGCCGCCCCGTCGACCTCGTGGTGGCCAAGACCCCGGCTGAGCCGGGCACGGTCCGCTTCGAGCTCGACAACCTCACCGTCCTCGACGACTTCGGCCAAGCCGTGGTCGACCGGGTGAGCCTGGAACTGCGCGAAGGCGAGATCCTGGGCATCGCGGGTGTGCAGGGCAACGGCCAGACCGAGCTGACCCAGGCGATCCTGGGCCTGCGCAAGGTCGCCGCCGGTGCCATCCGCCTCGACGGCAAGGACATCAGCCACCTCTCGCCCCGCGAGAGCCTCGCCGCCGGTGTCGGCTTCGTCCCCGAGGACCGGCAGCACGACGGCATCGTCGACGACTTCAGCGTCGCCGAGAACCTGGTGCTCGACCTCATCGGAAAGCCGCCGTTCGGTTCGAAGCTCTCCATCGACCAGACAGCTGTACGGAAGAACGCGGCGCGGCGGGTCGAGGAGTTCGACATCCGCACGCAGACGATCGACACCCCGGCCGGCAAGCTGTCCGGCGGCAACATGCAGAAGGTCGTCGTCGCCAGGGAGCTCTCCCGGCCGCTGCGGCTGTTCATCGCCTCGCAGCCCACCCGTGGTGTGGACGTCGGTGCGATGGAGTTCATCCACCAGCGCATCGTCGCCGAACGCGACAGTGGCACCCCGGTGATCATCGTGTCGACGGAGCTGGACGAGATCGTCGCACTGTCCGACCGGATCGCGGTGATGTACCGCGGCCGGATCGTGGACATCGTCGAACCGACGGTCAGCCGTGAGCGGCTCGGCCTGCTGATGGCCGGGGTCAAGCAGTCGGACATCGAGCAGGCCACCGCTGAACAAGAAGAACCCGCAAGCCAAGCGCCCGGGGAGGAGGAGCAGGTATGAGTGACGCACCCGAGAAATCCGGTACGGCCACAGCGTCGGTGAGTGTGGACAAGAAGGCCGACGACAGCGGTAAGCCGTCGTTCGGCAAGGCACTCCTGGACGCTGTCATCACGGGCAACTCCGCCGTGGTGACCTTCCTCGCCTTTGTCCTGGCACTCCTGGTCGGCGCGGTCCTGATCGTCCTGTCGGACCAGGAAGTCCTCGACAAGTACCAGTACTTCTTCGCCGGCCCGGGCGATGCCCTGTCGGCTTCGTGGAACGTCGTGGCCGACGCGTACACCGCCCTGTTCAAGGGCGCGGTCCTGGACCCGAAGACCCTCGACAGCAACTACGCGCCGTACATCTTCGGACCGCTGTCGGAGACGGTCACCCAGGCCACCCCGCTGATCTTCGGCGGCCTGTCGGTGTCCATCGCCTTCCGGGCGGGTCTGTTCAACATCGGTGCGCAGGGCCAGATCATCATCGGCGCGGTGTTCGCTTCCTGGGTCGGTTTCGCCATGGACCTGCCGGTCGGGCTGCACCTGCTCCTGGTGCTGCTCGCGGGCATCATCGGCGGTGCCCTGTACGCAGGGCTGGTCGGTGTGCTCAAGGCCAGGTTCGGTGCGCACGAGGTGATCGTCACGATCATGCTCAACCACATCGCCGTGCTGATCCTGGGCTGGCTGCTGACGACCAGCACCTTCCAGCGCCCCGGTCAGCCGCAGCCGGTCGGCAAGAGCGCGCCGGACAGCGCGCACCTGCCCAAGCTGTTCGGTGACGACCTGCGGATCAACCTGGGCATCCTGATCGCGCTCGCCGCGGCCGGGTTCTACTGGTGGCTGCTCAACCGTTCGACGCTGGGCTTCCAACTGCGCGCGGTCGGCTCGAACCCGGACGCCGCGCGTACGGCGGGCATGAGCGTGGCCAAGACACAGACGCTGGCGATGGCGCTGGCCGGTGCGATGGCCGGTCTGGTGGGTGTCACCCAGCTGGTGGGCACTTCCAACCCGGGCTTCGGTCTGACGCCGGGCATCGACGCCGGACTCGGCTTCGACGCGATCACGGTGGCGCTGCTCGGCCGCACCAAGCCGCTGGGCACCGTCCTGGCGGCCCTGCTGTTCGGCGCACTGCGGGCGGGTGGCGCGACCATGCAGGCTTCGGCCGGCGTCTCGGTCGACATCATCACCGTCATCCAGGCGGTCATCGTGCTGTTCGTCGCGGCACCGCCGCTGGTCCGGACGATCTTCCGGCTGCGCGGCTCCAAGCGCGGCGGAGAAGGCGGCCTGGCCGCCAAGGAGACTGCGGGGGCTGTGGCATGAGCGAGCACGAGAAGGTATCCACTCAGGAAAGCGCGCCCGTGACGTCCTCTACCGACACCCTGGTGGCCATTCCGGAGACCGCGCGTCCCCACGAGGCCCGCGGCGAGGCCGCCGAGGTCCTCCAGGCCGCCGCCCGCAAGCGGGCGCTGGTCACCGGTCTCGGCTTCATCCTCGTCGGTCTGTACGCCCTGTGGGTCTTCGGCTTCGGTGCCGCGGACGGCGACGCGGTCTTCGGCATGAGCCTGGCCAACAGCGAGGGTCCCAAGCTCGGCGACCTGAAACTGCCGGCGCAGACCACCGCGATCGTGATGGCCGTGCTGGCGATGGCGGCCGGTGTCGCGCGCATCGTCTTCGACAAGTCGAAGGTGGCCGTACGGGCCAGCATCGTGGTCTTCCTGGTCGCGTTCATCGTGGCCTTCCTGACCTGGGCGGTCGCCGGAAAGCAGATGTCCTTCGCGGGTGTCCTGCAGAACATGCTGGTGGCGGCGGTTCCGCTGGTGCTCGGTGCGCTGGCCGGTGTCATCGGTGAGCGGTCCGGCGTGGTGAACATCGCCATCGAGGGCCAGTTCCTCTTCGGCGCCTTCGCCGCCGCGCTGACCGCTTCGGCGACCGGCTCCCTGTGGGCGGGCCTGTTCGCCGGCATGGCGGCCGGTGCGCTGATCGGCGCTCTGCTCGCACTGTTCGCGGTGCGCTACCTGGTGGAGCAGGTGGTCCTCGGTGTGGTGATCAACCTGCTGGTCACCGGTGCCACGGGCTTCCTGTACGCCCAGCTCCTGCGGCCGAACAGCGACAAGTACAACAACCCGGGCTACTTCGAGAACATCCGGATCCCCGGCCTCGCGGACATCCCGCTGGTCGGCCCGCTGCTCTTCGACGTGAACGTCATCGTGTACCTGATGTACGCGCTGGTCGTCGTCGTCCACCTCGGCCTGTTCTACACCCGCTGGGGCCTGCGGGCCCGCGCGGTGGGCGAGCACCCGACCGCCGCTGACACCGTCGGCATCAAGGTCAAGGCCACGCGCTACCGCAACGTCATGATGGCCGGTGCGATCGCCGGTCTCGGCGGCGCGTTCTTCACCATCGGCACGGTCGGCGCGTTCAGCAAGGACATGACTGCGGGCGCGGGCTACATCGCCCTGGCCGCGGTCATCTTCGGCCGCTGGCGGCCCACGGGCGCGGTGGCCGCGGCCATGCTGTTCGGCTTCGCGAGCGCGCTGTCCATCGCCCTGCAGCCGTTGAACACCCCCATCCCCAGCCAGTTCCTGCAGATGGCGCCGTACATCGCCACCGTCTTCGCAGTCGCGGGCCTGGTCGGCAAGGTCCGTCCGCCGGCCGCCTCGAACAAGCCTTACGTGAAGGGCTGACCCGATGACCGACTGGGAAGCACTGCGGTCCGCCGCGCGCGAAGCCATGGCCGGCGCCTACGCCCCCTACTCGAAGTTCCCGGTGGGGGCGGCGGCGCTCGTCGACGACGGCCGCACTGTGAGCGGTTGCAACGTCGAGAACGCGTCGTACGGGTTGACCCTGTGCGCGGAGTGCGGCCTCGTCTCCGCGCTGCACGCGAGCGGCGGCGGCAAGCTGGTCGCGTTCACCTGCTGCGACGGTGCGGGCAACCTGCTCATGCCGTGCGGCCGGTGCCGTCAGCTCCTGTGGGAGCACGGCGGCGCGGAACTCCAGGTGGACACCTCCCGCGGTGTCCGTCCGCTGAGCGAACTGTTGCCGGACGCCTTCGGCCCCGACGACCTCGCGTAATCAAAGCCCATCGGTCATGTACAAAACGCCCCTGGACGATCTCCAGAAGGTCGTTCTGTACGTGATCCACGCAGCAAATTTAGGGATTTTCGCATGGACGCCATCTCTGTCATCCGCGCCAAGCGGGACCGCCAGGTCCTGACCGACCCTCAGATCGACTGGGTGATCGACGCCTACACCAAGGGCGTTGTGGCCGACGAGCAGATGAGCGCGCTGGCCATGGCGATCTTCCTCAACGGCATGAACGCGGGTGAGATCAGCCGCTGGACCGAGGCGATGATCAAGTCCGGCGAGCGCATGGAGTTCTCGGCGCTGTCCCGGCCGACCGCGGACAAGCACTCCACCGGCGGCGTCGGCGACAAGATCACGCTGCCGCTCGCGCCGCTGGTCGCCGCGTGCGGCGCGGCCGTTCCGCAGCTGTCCGGGCGGGGCCTGGGCCACACCGGCGGCACGCTCGACAAGCTGGAGGCGATCCCGGGCTGGCGCGCGTCGGTCACCAACGACGAGATGATGCGCATCCTGGAGGACGTCGGCGCGGTCATCTGCGCCGCCGGTGACGGCCTCGCGCCCGCGGACAAGAAGCTCTACGCGCTGCGTGACGTCACGGGCACCGTCGAGGCGATCCCGCTGATCGCGTCCTCCATCATGAGCAAGAAGATCGCCGAGGGTACGGGTTCACTCGTACTCGACGTGAAGGTCGGTTCCGGGGCGTTCATGAAGGACCTGGACAACGCCAGGGAGCTCGCCCGCACGATGGTCCGCCTCGGCACCGACCACGGCGTGAAGACCGTCGCGCTGCTGACCGACATGAGCGTGCCGCTGGGTCTGACGGCCGGCAACGCCCTGGAGGTCCGCGAGTCGGTCGAGGTCCTGGCCGGCGGTGGTCCCGCGGATGTCGTCGAGCTGACGGTCGCGCTGGCCCGCGAGATGCTCGCAGCCTCCGGCGTCAAGGGCGGCAAGGACCCGGCGCAGGCGCTCAAGGACGGCTCGGCGATGGACGTCTGGAAGCGCATGATCCGCGCCCAGGGCGGCGACCCGGACGCGCTGCTCCCGGTCGCCCGTGAGACGCACACCGTGGTCGCCGAAACCTCCGGCGTGCTCACCGGGCTGGACGCGTACGCCGTCGGCGTCAGCGCCTGGCGCCTGGGCGCGGGCCGCGCCCGCAAGGAGGAGATCGTGCAGGCCGGCGCCGGTGTGGAGATCCACGCCAAGCCGGGTGACACGGTCACCGCCGGGCAGCCGCTGCTGACCCTGCACACGGACACCCCGGAGCGGTTCGACTACGCGCTGGCGGCGCTTGAGGGCGGCGTGAAGATCGGTGGGACGTACGTGCCCACTCCGCTGATCCTGGACCGCATCATCTGACGTTTCACTGCCCGGCCCTCCTGCGCGCCCCTGCGTAGGAGGGCCGAGTGCTCAGGACGTGGTCAGTAGTCGACTGAGCTGTCGGCACTGTCAGCGTCGTAGTGTTCCTCTTCTTGCTGGTCCTCGGTTGTTTTCAGCCGGTTGTGCCACAGCTTGCCCTGAATATCGGCGGCTGGCTGGTAGACCGCGCCGTCGGTGACGCCCGGAAAATCGGCGATCGCGTCGAGGAAACCCTGTGCGACTCTGCGACGGTTGGCCTGGTGCAGGTTCCATTCGGGGATCAGGGAGGGGCGTCCCCTGCCCGGGATGAACCGGTGGGCGTGGAGTTCCCGGTCGGTCGGGATACGGACCGTCGGGTCGGCGGCCCTTTGGAGGGCCGATCGCGTGCCAGGCCGGAGCCTTGTGGGCACCCAGGACGATTCCTGAGTTTCGGGATGGTCGCCTCGAATGGCTCGAAGTGTCTCAAGGTTAGTGGGTCGATCCGGCCTGACGCATACTCAATAAGCAGTCCCGCTTGGGAATTCATGGGATATGAGAAAATCCGGCCGGCCTGGCCCGCGGTGTCGTCAACGGCAGTGCGGGGAGGGAGTCGCGCACAGGTTCCCCTCAATGGTTAAAGTCCCGTTATGTCGCACACCAGCAAGACAATCCCGACCCTGGAGCAGATCCTCCGGGCACCCAAGGTTCTGCTCCACGACCACCTGGACGGTGGCCTGCGCCCCGCCACGGTCATTGAGCTGGCCGCGCAGGCCGGTTACACCGGCCTCCCCACCACCGATGTCGTGGAACTCGGCGCCTGGTTCCAGAACGCCGCCGACTCCGGCAGCCTGCCCCGCTACCTGGAGACCTTCGCGCACACCTGCGCGGTCATGCAGACCCCCGAAGCCCTCCAGCGCATCGCCGCGGAGTGCGCCGAGGACCTGGCCGCCGACGGTGTCGTGTACGCGGAGATCCGCTACGCCCCCGAGCAGCACCTCGAAGCCGGGCTCAGCCTCGACCAGGTCGTCGACGCGGTCAACGAAGGTTTCCGTGAAGGCGAGCGGCGGGCCGTCGCCGCCGGCAACCGGATCAAGGTCGGCGCCCTGCTGACCGCGATGCGGCACGCGGCCCGCTCGCTGGAGATCGCCGAGTTGGCCAACCGGCACCGCACCAACGGCGTCGTCGGCTTCGACATCGCCGGTGCCGAGGCGGGCTACCCTCCCACCCGCCACCAGGAGGCGTTCGACTACCTCAAGCGGGAGAACAACCACTTCACCATCCACGCCGGCGAGGCCTTCGGCCTGCCGTCGATCTGGGAAGCCCTGCAGTGGTGCGGCGCCGACCGCCTGGGCCACGGTGTCCGGATCATCGACGACATCACGGTCAACGACGACGGTACGGTCGAGCTGGGGCGGCTGGCCGCCTATGTCCGGGACAAGCGGATCCCGCTGGAGATGTGCCCCACCTCCAACCTTCAGACCGGTGCCGCGGAGTCGTACAAGGACCACCCGATCGGGTTGCTCCGCGACCTTTACTTCCGGGTGACGGTCAACACCGACAACCGCCTCATGAGCGGCACCTCGATGACCCGCGAATTCCAGCACCTCGTCGAGGCGTTCGGGTACGGCCTGGACGACCTGCAGTGGTTCACCGTCAACGCGATGAAGTCGGCGTTCCTGCCGTTCGACGAGCGGCTCGCGATGATCGACCAGGTCATCAAGCCGGGGTACGCGACGCTGCGCTCGCAGTGGCTCTTCGACTAACCCGTCGATTGGTTGCGTCCGACAGCTGAATTCACTCTTACGAGTGCATTTTGGCTAAACCGTTTTCCCGCTTTTGGCCCAATCTGTGGGTAAAGGTCGCTTGCATACCTAGTGTCAGGTTCGCTACGTTTCGCCATCACCTGACCACTAGGCGTGGCTATGCCGCGTTCGTGATGTTGAGGATGAATATGCGATCGGTTACGCGTACAGCGGCTGTCACGGCCGGACTCGGTGCTGCCCTCCTCGGCGGCATCGGGCAGGCCTCGGCCGGCCCGGCCGGAACAGTTGACGACAACTCGCTGCACAGCGTGTCCAGCACGGCGACGGAACAGGGCGGTCTGGCCAAGCCGTTCCCCGTCGCCGCCGCCACCGACACTGTGCCGACGGGGAATCTGACGCAGGGCGTCCAAGGGACGGCCACCAAGGCGGTCCCGCAGTCGGGCACGCTGTCCCAACTTCCCGTCCCCACGGACAAGCTGCCCAAGGTCGAGGCAGTGCCTGGAGTCCCGAAGCTGGCCTGATCCTGATTCAGGACGCTCATGCTCAGACGCGCTGAGGGGCCGGCACGGGAGGCTCCCAGCAGTTGAGGGATCCGGGTGACCCGTCAGGGGATGCCCACAGGACCGCGCCGCACGCTTCGTCCAGCGTGCGGCGCGGTCCCATGTGCGCAGCCGGACGCCGCTCGCTGATCCGACCTGGATCTTCAGCGGCCGCCTAGGTCCTGTCTGGAATTCGGATCATGAATTCGGCGCGATGCTGCGGAGCCAGAGCATCGCGCCGCACAGGTGGAGTCCGGCTTCGTAGCTGGC